>CAZYCX010000100.1:0-6461 GCA_964645875.1 uncultured Acidimicrobiaceae bacterium | reverse complement strand
TGGTGCGGAACAGCGAGTCCATCTCGTCGAAGAACACGATCACGGGGACGCCCTCATCCGACTTCTCCTTGGCCCGCTGGAAGATGAGGCGGATCTGGCGCTCGGTCTCACCGACCCACTTGTTGAGCAGCTCCGGGCCTTTGATGTTGAGGAAATAGGAGCGGACGTCGGGATTGCCGGTTCGCTCGGACACTTTCTTGGCCAGGCTGTTCGCCACTGCCTTGGCGATCAAGGTCTTGCCGCAGCCGGGAGGGCCGTAGAGGAGGATGCCCTTGGGCGGCTCCAGCTCGTACTCGCGGAACAGGTCGCGGTGGAGGTAGGGCAGCTCGACGGTGTCCCGGATCGCCTCGATCTGGTCGGCGAGACCGCCGACGTCTTGGTAGGTGATGTCCGGCACTTCCTCGAGGACCAGCTCTTCCACCTCGGGGCGCTCCAGCTTCTCGAGGATGAGAGACGTCTTGGGGTCGATGCGGATGTAGTCGCCGGCGCGCAGCTTCACGTCGGCCATTACCTCGGAACGGTTGAGGACCCGCTCCTCGTCGGCATGGGCGATGACCAGGACGCGCCCGTCGTCCATGGTCTCCCTGACCCTGAGGACCTCTCCGGCAGGCTCGAAGTAACGGAAATCGATGATGTTGAACGCCTCGTTGAGCAGGACTTCCTGGCCGACCTGGAGCTTCTTGACCTCGACCGACGGCTGCGCCGCCACTCGCAATTTCCGGTTCCCGGTCAGGATGTCGACGGTCCCGTCGTCGCTGACATTGAGGACCGTCCCGAAGTTGTTGGGTGGCTGGGTCAGCTTTTCGACTTCCTCGCGCAGAACCCCGAGCTGCTCGCGGGACTCTTCGAGGAGGGCCGACAGCTTGTCGTTCTGACCCACGACCCGATCGAGTCGCTCCTGGGCGCGGGCCAGCTCGGCCTCTAGCTCTTCGGTCCGGCCGGGGGCTTCGCGCAGACGCCGGCGGAGGAAGGAGATCTCCTCCTCGAGCGCAGACACGACTTTGCGCAGCTGTGCGGCGTCTTCGTGATTGCGTCCTTCGTCCACGGCTACCTCCTGGCGTTCGGTCGCCTTCGATCAGTATACGAACGACGAGGTTTAGTTCTCGGGGTTCGACTACGCACGTTCATCGGCAGTTTTTCGCATGAAGATGAGGAACCCGGTGTGCCCGACCATGGAGTGGTCGGGCCGCACGGAACGATCCTTGACGTTCCAATCGCGCATCAGGAACTCCTTGACTTCCACCTCCGCGAACCTTCCGGTCTCGCGAGCGGTCTCGACCAGGGTCTGCACTTGAGGCACCGTGGGAAGATACGAGCAGAGCACCCCGCCATGCGGTTGGAATTCGGCCGCCGCCTCGACGGTGTGCCATGGCTCGGGCAGGTCGAGGACGATGCGCTCGGGCTCCACCTCCTCGACGACGTCGGACACGTCTCCCACCCTCATCTCGACGTTCGGCGGCACCTCGCCGAACCAGCGCTCGAGGGTCTTGCGGGCGTGGTCGGCGTGGTCTTCTCTCTGCTCCACGGTGACCACCCGGCCCGAGACACCCACGGCGCGCGCCAGCCCCATGGTGAGGGCCCCCGAGCCGGTGCCGGCCTCGAGGACGGTCATGCCGGGGGCGATGTCGGCATAGACGAGGATCGGGCCCAGATCCTTGGGATAGACCACTTGGGCGCCTCTCTTCATCTTCAGGATGAAGTCGGCGAGACGGGGCCGGAGGAGAAGGAGTCGGGCGTTGCCGCTCGATTCCACCCAGGTGCCGTCCTCGGCTCCGATGAGGTCGTCGTGAGGCACCGACCCGTTGTGGAACTGGAAGGTTCGGCCCGGTTCGAGTCTGAGAAGGAAGTGGCGCCCCTTGCTGTCGATGAGTAGGGCGGGCTCTCCCTCGCGGAAGGGCATCAGAAGAGTGATATGGCGGCGACGGCAAGCGAGAGGATCATTGCGATGACCACGACCCAGATGACGACCTGCACGAGTTTCTTGTTCTGCATGGTGTTTTAATGAGATGACTCGGCGACCACGGTAGACAAGATGGCATGGCTCACGAAGCGACTGATCAACCGACTCTGGGGTGACCCGACCAGCGAGGCCTATCGACGCTCGCTGCAGGGTCTCCGCGAGGGCGACCGCCGGCAGCTGACCATCGGCCTCGCCCTGGCCGCCTTCGCCTATCTCCGTTCCACCGGCCCCCGCAAGGAGCTCCTCTACCGCAAGACCGTCCCCAAGGGCTCCGCCCTCGTCATCCACCACCGCAAACGCGGGCGCCCCAAGCTAGAGATCCGAAAGCCCTGAACCGTGGTCAGACCCGGTAGACCTCGACCACGGTCTTGTTTCGGGAGCCGCGGCGGCGGCCGATGATGAACGCGCCCACCACGACCACCGCCACTGCGGCGGCAGCCAGGACGGCCTTGTTTCGGACGGACTCCTTGGTTTCGTCGACGGCATCGACGAGTTGGCGGGCTTTTGCCTCGATGTCTTCCCTACTGACTGTCAACTGAGATCCTCCAGACCACGATTCCCGCCGCGCCGGCGGCGGCGATGGCGGTCAGCCCACGGGCCAGGACCACCCACCACTCCCCTTCAGGCAACAGCATGGTGAGGCCGTGGTAGAGCCCCCAGGCGAGACATACCGATCCGATACCCATGACCAGCGCCCCGCCGATCCCCATCCCGGCGTGCTTCCCGAGCTTCTTGGCCGGCTCCAGCGTCTCCTGGCGGAGGTAGTCGCGCGACATCTCCACCAGTTCGGTGACGATCTGAGGGATCTCCTGTGGATTGGACATGAACCACAGAATCTAACAACTGCTGGACACTCCGCTACCTGGAGTTATCGTGCGGGCCGGTGCACTTCGTGAAGTCGATGCGATCCCTGGGTCCCCGATACCTGGCCTTGTGGGTCGGTCAGACGATCAGCCAGTTCGGCAACTACATCGCCATCATCACCGTCCCGCTGCTGATCCTGCACATCCAGGAGGCATCGGGAGACCTCAACACCCTCGACTTCGCTCTCGCCTACGCGGCGGACACCGCTCCAACCCTGTTCGTAGGCTTGATCGGAGGGGTTCTCCTCGACCGGATCCACCTGAGGCCGGTGATGATCGCCACCGATCTCCTCCGCGCCTGTGCCTTCTTCTATCTCGCCGCCGGGGTCGGCTCCTACGGCGTCGGCACCGTGTTCGCCATGGCCTTCATCGTCGGTTCGATGACGACGCTCTTCGACGCCGCTCTCTATGCGATGATCCCGGCCCTCGTCCCCAAGGAGCGGCTGTCGGAGGCCAACTCGTTCGTCACCGCGTCGATCCAGGCCACCTTCGCCCTGGGCCCGCTCATCGGCGGGCTGCTCACCTACTTGTTCGCCACCCCCGCCGTCGGGCTCTTCGTCAACGGCCTCACCTTCGTCGCCTCGGCATGGATGCTCAAATACGTCGGCAGAGTGGCGCACAAAGCCGCGACCACCGGCGACCGGCCTTCGGTTTTCACCGAGTTCGTCGCCGGCCTCCGTCAGATATGGAGCGAGCCGCGTCTGCGGATATCGACCATCTCGGCGGCGGTCCCCAACTTCGTGATGGGCTTCATGGAAGCCACCTTCGTCGTCCTCGCCACGATCGTCCTCCAGACCGAGACCGAGGCCCAGATCGGCATCCTGTTCTTCTTCATGGGTTTCGGCGGTCTCGTCGGCGCCCTGTTCGCCCCGACGGTGACCCGGGCCCTGGGCCTGGGACGCACCATGACCGCCGGCCTCGCCTTCGCCGGGGTGAGTCTCCTGATCGTGATGTTCACCACCTACGGCATCGGCGCGATGCTGTTCCTGGCCTTGTTCATGTTCGGGATCTCGGTGCTCAACATCCCTCTGGCCACCATCCGCCAGATCTACGCCGGCGAGGAGATGCTGGGACGGGTGATCGCTGCCGCCCGCGCCATCGGCTGGGCCACCCTCCCCCTCGGTGCCCTGGTCGGCGGCTGGCTCGGCAACACCGAGGCCACCTACCCCTGGATCGCCCGCCTGTTCCCGCTCATCGCCATCGGCTGCGCCCTGTGGCTGTTCACCACGGTCATCTGGACCGACACCTACGGCCCCGAGTATCGGAAGGGCAGCCACGAGGCAACAGGCTCCACGAAGGAGACACCACCTGTTCCCTCCCAGGAAGAGGGGGATGAGGTGTTGGCTGACGAGGTCACTGGGGACGACTCGCCTCACGAGCCCTAAGGGTCACGCCTCTCGCGCTAGTCCATCCGGCACTATCGAGGATGATCCTCGTGATGCGACCCTCTCCTGCCGAAGTAATGGACACATGGATCCAGACCGCCCGCCGTTCTCGTCAGACCACGGCTGTCACCAGTGCGGGAGTGAGCCGAGCTATCTCACTCCTCACGGGCTCCGCTGCCGGGAACACATCCATCGGGATGGAGAGTGGGACGACTGGATCCCTCTGGCTCGCAAGCCGAGCCGGACGAGACAAGTCGACAGCGCACCGCCCGCCCGGACGGCGGCTCGGCCGGAACGCGTGTGACGGTGTCGGCGCCGCCGACGGCCGGTCGACGGGGAGAGAGACCGGTCCTCGGTGGGATCACCGCGGTAAACGCGGTGGGATCGCTGTTAGCAGCGGCATGTGACGAAGGCGTCAACGGCGAGCATGCCCCACTCGCGAGCCACGCCTTCTGCGAACTGAGGGCGCTGGACTTCGCTGAGCGGGGCCTGGAACCCAGGGTTCGCAGTCTCGCGGTCCTGGACACGGACGCTCCGACTGGACTACTCGGGGAACCTGATCCCCACCACCGGAGCAGCGGGTCGACTCATCGGTGTTGAAGCCTCACGGTCATGCCGGCGAGTCCCCCGGCGTACAACCATGCGATCGCCCAGGCGGACGGGTGGCCCCCGGCTATGGAGGCGGGGATCCACAGGATGGGAAGGAGCCCGAGAATGATGGCGCCGCCAAGTCTCGCCCAGCGCCACATCCGCTCCCAGTAGAGGACGACCCATTCGACTCCTCGCATTTGGGCGATCTCAGGGCGCTGGACTTCGCTGAGTGGGGCCTGCAACCCAGGGTTCGCGGTCGCCTGCAGGCTTGGTAAACGATTCGGGTCCCTGATTCGTCGTACTGGTGATGAAGCGATTTCGGCCACCTCCTGAGGGCTGGTCGGGGAGACTGTCGTTCGTGGAGGACCGGTCGTTCGAGAACTTTTACTCGAGGGAGTACAGCCAGGTGTTGGCGCTTGCGTTTGTGTTGACCGGTGACCGGGTTGCTGCCGAGGACTTGACCCATGATGCGTTCATGGCGGCTTTGGAAACGTGGAACGATCTGAAAAGGCCCGCTGGCTGGATCCGGACGGTGGTGGTCAACAGGTCGAAGTCGGCTTGGCGTCGCAAGTCTGCGGAGAACCGGGCGCTTGCCCGCCTCGACGCAGAGGTGCGGGTGGGAGACCACCTTCCTGAGGACACCGAGGAGTTTTGGGGTGAGGTACGTCGTCTTCCGCGCCGCCAGGCCCAGGCGATCGCCCTGTTCTATCTCGAAGACCGGCCGGTGGCAGAAATCGCCGAGCTCCTTGGATGCGAGGAGTCGACGGCACGGGTCCATCTGATGCGTGGGCGTCGGACGCTTGCGAAACGTCTGAAGGTGGCGGATGAGTGACCTCGACTCGCTGGGTCGTCGCCATGCCGGAGTGGTCCGGTCCACGTTCGACGACATGGAACCGCCTCCGTTGGAGTCGCTCTCTCCCAGTAGCCGCCGGGTAACCCGACCTGGCCTCGTTGCTCTGGCCGGGGCGGCAGTAGTCGTTGCCGCTCTGCTCCCTGTCCTGCTCCTGGGAGGCTCCGGCGAGCCGGCGACCACCACGATGCCTCCAACGACTTCCGAGGAGGCCCCCGACGGACAGTTCGTGCCGCCTTCGGTCCCGGAGGGCGAGGGGGTTGCCTTTCCGATGGTGCTGTTGGACGGATCGGAAATCACGTTGACGTTGCCTCCTTCACTGGCTGACGACGTCGCGGGGTTTGTTCCCGGAGGTGCTGCTGGGTGGGACGAAGGGTTGTGCTGCAGCCGGTCGCTGGGCTTCGTCTATGGCTCGATCGAAGACGTCGTTGGTGACCGTACGCCGGATGCGGTCTATGAAGACGCTGTCGGCCGCCCGGTGAACTTCTATGAAGCTCTCGACTTCGGCGGCCGTGCCGACCTCGACTACCTGGTGTTCCAGTTCGGATCGTGGGTGGTGATGGCCTGGGATGGTGCAGCGGGCGGCGGGGAGTTCAGCGAAGAGAACCGGGCCAGGTTCGCCGCCTTGATGGACGGCCATGAGACACCGGAAGGGTTCTTGGTGCTCGACCCGGTCGACCCGATGACGGTGCGGCCCGCCGACTCCCCCGACGCCGTGCTCACCGACGGAGAAGACAATTCGCTGGTGGGCCTGATTAGACGGGACTGCACCGCCGACGCCGCCAGCGCTACCTCGGTCACAGCCCACGGCT
>CAZYCX010000099.1:0-6478 GCA_964645875.1 uncultured Acidimicrobiaceae bacterium | reverse complement strand
TCACCCAGCTTGCAACCCTCGACCGGAGACACTTCTCGGTCGTGCGCCCTAGCCACACCCCTAGTTTCGAACTACTTCCCTAGCGGCGCCGATCGCTCCATGACAACAGTTCCGGCATGGAACCGCCCACGTCTGGATCCGGCCGAGAATGCACTTATAGGGATGATCGGGTCAAGAGATTTTCGGATATGGGGTAACCGTGTATCCGCGGCCTACGGATCCCGGTTGACCACAGCGGTGGCGATCGCCGACCGCGTGGCTCCGCAGGTGTCCAACAGGTGACACCTAGAGCGCGGGACTCTTGATGGCCACCAGGGAGGACATCAACTTGGCCATTGACATGGCAGCGACTTGAGATCGGCCGCCTGAAGCGATGCCGTCGGACCGCATGGAGGTTTTTGGATCCCTCGTTACGCGAGCCATGTCTCCGGTCTCGGGCCCTTTATCAGGGGTTGAGTGAGGTTTGATCGCGTCGTCATTCGTTAGGGGATGCCGAGAGACAGACCTGTTTCCGGTAAGGAGAAAGACGATGAAACAGCTCAGGAAGAGAAGACGCAGAGTCAGAATGCGGACATTCTCCCGCCCGGTCGTCGTGGCAGCCTTGACAGCTGCCCTACTGGCCCCAAGTGTCCCGGCTCTTGCGGACCATGACGTCCCGAACCCCAATGCAAGCTGCCAGGGGGTTCTCAGTGTTTGGAACAATCTGCACGAGGAGTCACCTTCGCGCGCCGAAGTGAACCACTTCTTCAAAGCGGTGGCCGATGAGCTTGGCATCCCGCTCGGAGCAATCCACAGCTTCACCGCTCGTAATGACGTGTGTTGAACTGGGACAGCCGGATAAGGGTCCATCTCCATGTTGGGGAGGTGGACCCTTACTTGAAGGCTCTCTACCTGAGGAGTCGCCCAAGTGAAGGGTTCTGGCTCAGGTCGGACGCGCGTCACTGAATCAACTCTCGAGGAGAGGCCGTTTCGTGGACTTGTGGGCCCTAAGCCATTTAGGAATCTCTCACGATCTACTGGACCTTTAGCCGTGGCTTGAGCGGAACTTGACCGGCCTCGGTTTCCATTCCGCTTGACCCCGGTCGAAGGCTGGAGGACAGAATGCAACACCAAATCAGAGTCGTGGCCCATTTCGAGGTCAATCCGGGAGGACGCGCCGAGTTCCGGCGTCTGGCCGAGGAGGCGGCCGCCTATGCCGACGCCAACGAACCAGGAACCTTGATCTATGACTGGTACATCGCCGACGACGGCAAGACCGCCCGCATCTACGAACTTTACGAGTCGCCTGAGGCTCTCCTCGCTCACCTGGCCGGAAAGGTGGGAACCGAGATCCTGCCGCCGATCATGCAGGTTGCTCCGATGACGGGGGTGGAGGTTTTCGGTCGACCGAGCGATGGGTTGATCGCCGCAGCCCGAAGTTTCCCGGCGACCCTGTTCGGGGAGCGGCTCACCGGCCTCAACCGCTGAATCGATCCCCCAACGGGCTCCAAAAGGCGTGAAACCGGGGTGTCCGCTCCGAGGCTTGACCCGTTCTTGATCGGTTCCTGGCATAGTTGAAGGATGCGGTTTCACGTCCTGGGACCGATCGAGGTAACCGGGTCGGCCGGTGGAGCACCGCCCCCGGGAAGTCGTCAGCGACGTCTGCTTTCCGTCCTGCTGGCGAAACACAACCTGGTCGTCTCGCGTGATCGCCTCGTTGAAGTGGTCTGGGACGGGGATGTCACCGAGTCCACATATCACACGTTGGCGGTCCACATCTCCAACCTCCGCAAACGGCTCCAGCCTCTTACCGATGCCGGTCAGGACATGGAGGTCCTGGAGACTGTCGGCGACGGGTACCGCCTCCATCTCGAAGCGGACCAGCTCGACGCGGCCGATTTCGAGCGGCTGGTGAGGAGGGGGAGGAGTCTCCTCGACAACGGTGATCCATTTGCCGCCGCTCAGACCCTGGCCCGGGCCCTGGAGTTGTGGCGCGGCCCGGCCTTTGGCGATGCAGCAGACCTGCCCTTGGTCCACGAGGAGGCGATCCGTCTCGATGAGTCCCGTCTGGCGGCGCTCGAGACCAGACTCGAAGCCCGTCTCGAGTTGGGTGATCACACCGAGCTAGTCGCCGAACTGGAAGCGTTGGTGGCCGAGCACCCCTTGAGGGAGACGTTTTGGAGCCAGCTCATGTTGAGCCTCTACCGCTGTGACCGTCAGGCCGAAGCACTGGCCGCGTTCCGTCGCTACTCGGAGTACATCGGAGAGCTTGGCCTGGAGCCGAGCGCCAATCTGCAACGTCTCGAGGACCAAATCCTTCTCGGTGACCCTGGGCTCTCCGCACCGGCTGTCAGCCGCGTCACTGCCCAGTCACCGCCGGCGGAACGCACTCGTTTGGTGGGCCGCAGTGCCGATTTGGACCGGCTTGGCTCCCTGCTCGACGAAACCCGCCTTCTGACACTGACCGGGACGGGCGGAGTGGGCAAGACCCGCCTGGCCCAGTCGCTGGCCTGGTCCCTCATCGACAACGACATGTCTGTCTGGTGGGTGGATCTGGCAGGGCTCACCGACGCAGACAGGCTCCTCGAGACGGTGGCAGCCGCGGGCGGCATCCCCCAGGGGATGAACGTCGACTTGGGCGACATGCTCGCCAGCCTGCTGGCCCAGCCTCCGGCCACTGTGATCGTTCTCGACACCGCCGAGCACCTCGTTTCGGCGGCGGCACGACTGGTGGACTACCTGCTCGACCGGGTGCCAACGCTCAGGTTCATAGTCACCAGTCGCGAGCCTCTGCAGGTCGGAGGGGAAACGGTGTGGAACGTCGAGTCTCTCTCCTTTCCCGAGGAGGGAGCGCCGATGAACGAGGTACGGGAGGCAGCGGCGGTCCAACTTTTCCTGCAGCGAGCTGAGTCGAGAGGAACGAGCCTGGCACGGGAAGACCTACCGGCGGTAGCAGAGGTATGCCGTCGACTCGACGGAATCCCACTCGCCATCGAGCTCGCCGCGGCACGAGCGCCCACCCTCGCCCCTCATGGAATCGTCGAACGGCTCAATGATCGCTTCTCGCTCCTTGGAGCGGGAATGCGGACGGCGCTGCCGCGACATCGCACCCTCGAAGGGGCCATCGACTGGAGTTACCAACTGCTGGAAGAGAACGATCGGCGTCTCCTCTCCCGGTTGTCGGTGTTCAAGGGGCCCTTCGACCTGAAGGCCGCCGGAGAAGTCTGCGGGTTCGATCAGCTGGAGACGGCGAGGGTGGAGGAAGCCGTGCAGCGGTTGGTCGATCAATCGATGATCGACGTGCAGGTTTCTGCCAGCCGTTCGCGCCTGCGGCTTCTCGAGTCGATCCGCGAGTTCGCATGGGACCGGCTGGACGATGACCCCCAGGCGATGCTGCAACGTCATCGGGATTGGGCTGTGCGTTTCGCCGAACGAGGGGAGCAGGGCAGTCTCCGTGGTGATGCGGGGAGGTGGACCCGAGAGCTGATTGCCTCCATCGACGACTTCCGTGCCGCATGGCAATGGTCCCTCGAGTCGCAAGAGGTCGAGCCGGCACTCGTGATGGCAGCCGCCCTGCAGTGGCCGCTCTGCATCTCAGGCCGGAGTCGGGAAGCGGAGAAGTGGATTGCCCATGCCAAGGACCTGATCGACGGCCGGTCGTTCTCAGCCAAGACCCAAGCCAGGGTGGCTCTGGTTCATGGAGTCAGTCGCCTCGTCAAGTGTGACCTCGAGGCTGGCCGGCAGAGCCTGGAGGAAGCACAGGCCGTCTATCTGGATCTCGAGCACATACCAGGTCAGTACTGGACCGAGTATTGGCTCATTTTGTTGGAGCTCGCTGACCGCCGGCGACTCGAGGGAGCACGGGTAGATCACCTGTCGGAACTGGCTCGCGCTTGGAGTGACGACGCGGCCATCCTCCGCGCTGACTGGCTGCGCCTCCGCGTGAAGCTGCTGGAATATCTCACCTCATGGCCCGACATCGACCAGTCAACCGTGTCCGCCGAGGCGAAACATGCTGCCGTTCTGGCTGAGGAGGCCGGAGAGGCCGGTTACATCGACATCAGCGCCGACTCCAGAGGTGAACAGGCTGTGCTCATGGCCGCAGTGGGGGATCCCGAATGGTTGTCGACGGCCAGGCAAGCAGCGGACGGCGTACAACGGATAGGTGCCGGCCACCAGTATGCGGGCACCATGCTCAAGATCGCCGAGGCAGCAGTCATGGCTGGTTCACTCGACCACGCCCGCAACTGGCTCGAAGTTGCAACCCGCGTGGGAACGATCATGGACGTGCAATGGGCCCACACCACTGCATTACGCATTGGTGCCAGCGCCGCCCGACAACAAGGAAGGGCCACACTCAAAGAGGACCTTCTGGGAGCGGCCGGAGACGAAGCCATCATGCCCATCGGCATGGTGCTGTCCGACGGGGCCGCGCCTGGTACCGCGTCAACGGCCACATTCCCGGCTGAAACTCTTTGGGAGGCCTTCGAGCCGGATGGCGAGGATCGTCACACAGACGGTGATCAGTGTTGACGTGTGCATCCGAGCTAGGCCAGGACTCTCTGAGGCTGTTGATCCTCGCCTGAAGACAGACTTCGGGATCATGTTCATCTAGCTCTGCGGCCTGTTTCTGTTGTCAGCGGAGGAATGCCTCGATGGTGCGGGTGTCGAGGTCGATGCTGCGTCTCGGTTTCGGGTTTTGCCGGGGCTTTCGTGGATCTGATAGTCGCCGGCGACCGCTCGCTCCTACGCCTCCGAGCCCTTTACCCGGGGTTGAGCGAAGCTTGACCACGACCGCGTTCGCTGACAAGTGCCGTGGAGACCTCGTTTACGGCGAGGAGGTAAAGCGCGATGAAAGGGATACTCCTGAGACGTAGCGCTCTGGTTCTGGGTGTTGCGCTGACGCTGACGGTAACTGGGTGTGGCAGCGGGGCCACGCCCGATGCCGAGACGAGCACAACAGCCGCACCGACCGAGGAGGCTACGACGACTACGACCGACCGGCCAACCACAACGAGCGCCGAGCCCACGACCACGACCGAAACAGAGCCAAGCCCCGACCGTGCCGAGGTAAATGGCGTGTCTCTGGCCTACGAATGCCTCGGCTCGGGCTCGGCGACTGTGATCTTCGAACACGGCTGGGCTCCGCCCGGCGCCGAGGCCTACAACCCGTCCTGGGGCGGAGCGAGGCCGACCATCGAAGCGATCGCCGAGATCACGACCGCCTGCATCTACGGAAGAAGAGGCGTCTCGGGTAGTGACCCCGTGGCCGCCGACGCACGCACGGCTTCACAACAAGTTGCTGATCTGAGAGGGTTCATCGACTCCGTCGGCTTCGAGACCCCTGTCGTTCTCATCGGATACTCGTGGGGCGGAGAGCTCGTTCGACTCTTCGCTGGCGACAACCGGGATGTGGTGGCCGGCCTGATCTTGGTCGACAGCCAACATCCCGAAGGCGACGCAGCATTTGGACAGGAGACACCGCCACCTACGCCTCCCGAAATGATCGACTTCCCCACCAGCCACGAACAAGTCGGCCAGGTCGACGATCTTGGCGACCTCCCCATCTACTTGCTCACCTCGGACAACACCTTCCCGGATGCACCCGAGGAGATCCAACAGACCTGGGACGATCTCCAGGCCGACCTCGCCACGCTCTCAAGCGACACGAAAACAGCCACAGTCGAGGGATCCAGCCACTTCGACATAGCCGGAGCCGCCGACGAAATCATCGCGGCGGTACGCGACGTCATCGATCGGGCCGGGACCTGACACCAAAGACGGCCAGGGAGGCGATTCACTCGTACGTCCAGTCCAAGTGGAGACCTCATTCTCTCGCATCGATAGCTGAACCGCCCTGATAACGAGCAGACCCCAGGTTCACCAGCGCCGAACAACAAATCCCGCTTGGTATCGCCCCTATTCGAAACCGCACTAGATCGGCATTTGTGGGGGTAACCGGATCTCATGGCTTGCTGGGTGTTGTAGTCGAGGAGCATCTGGGATAGGTCGACGCGGGAGGTTTGGTCTCTTTCGGGACGTTTCCCGTCATGCTCATCCTCACGGTGTGACACAGGTGTGACACAAACTCTGGTTGAGCGGTTTGTTTTCGAAATAAACGCAGGTCACAGGCTCGCCATCAACCACGAACGTCTGCTCGACACGCAAGAGGTCAGTGGTTCAAGTCCACTAGGGCCCACCAACAGAAAGCCCCTGGTAGTGGCGAAATCGTCAATGACCACGGGGCTTTTCTAGATTGCAACTTTCGGTCGTCTCGTCAGTGGGGGATAGGGCGAGATCGCGTGAAATGGTGCACTCATGTGGACACCCTGTGCCAAAGGTATCTGGGTGAAGTTTCAACCGTTGGTGGAGGCACCGGGCCTCCTATCCAGATGCACGACGAGATCCAGATTTGAGGACACCTTCCGGACCGCCCGCTCGCGGGACGTTATCCCCCGCCATCAGGGCCGCATTCACCAATGCCTCGAGCGCGTCGGTA
>CAZYCX010000098.1:0-6549 GCA_964645875.1 uncultured Acidimicrobiaceae bacterium | reverse complement strand
CTTTTAACCCGAAGGTTGTGGGTTCGATTCCCACGGGACCCACTCAATCCTTCAACTATCGGCTGGCGAAAACACGGATGGTGACTTCTCTGCGATTGTCGGTCGCCCGGCAAAATGCAAACACGAACTTCTGAGGCGCATACATACAAGCCGATCTGTGCACCGCGAGAGTGGGTAGGTTTGCTAGGGGTCGCCGTGAGTGAGGTGAGTTCGTGACAGACGTTGCCGGGGTCAGTGTGAGTGGATCGGGAGCAGCTGACGTGGTTGTCATGCTTCATATGTCGGGGGTCAACCGGCACATGTGGGATGGCGTGGTCCCGCTTCTGGACGACAGCCTGCGCTGTGTAACCGTGGACTTGCCGGGCTTCGGGGACCTCGCCGGTGAGGACTTCACCGTGAACTCAGCGACTGAAAGAGTCGGAACCGTATGTGATTCACTGGGTCTTGGACGGGTCGCCTTGGTGGGGCTGTCTCTGGGTGGATACATCGCACAGTCGTACGCGGCAGCAAACCCTGAACGTGTCACCGGAATACTGATCTGTGGCGCTACCGACCCCTTCAACGCTGTGAAAGCGACTGGATTCAAGCTTTTCGGCTCCCTTATCCCCCTGTTGCTTCCCATAGTGGGCCAACGAGCCACCAAGGGTTACGCAGATTCACTGAGGAAGGACCTCGATCCCGAACTGGCCGAAGCGATCATTGAAGGAGGTCTGTCCCCTCGGGCAGGTGCTCAGGTCTTCCGCCGGATACCGGGCAGGGACTACGCGAGAGCACTGGTCGGGTATGACGGTCCGATTGTCGTTGCCAACGGTGAGAGAGATCGGCCGAACCGGAATTCTGAGAACCGATTCCTGGGTTTGTTCCCAGACGCCGAGTCGATACCCATTCCCGGCGCTCGTCACGCTGCTCCGCTAGACCAGCCCAAGCTGTTCGCCGCCGCTGTACGCAGACTTTTAGAACTGGCTACGCAGCCCTAGCGAGCCGCATATAACCGGCAAAGTCTGCTCCTCGCCGAAGCTCGGACGATGTGTATTCGACGCCCCAAGTGCAAACCAAATTGCAAACGCATAGGAGGCAACCAAAGAACACAGGAGGACGCGAATCACGGCCCGACTTGGCTGAAATCCCTTGTTCTGCCTCACAGGAGGACATCAGCGGACACCGACGGAAACGCGTTTCGGCGATCTTTTAACCCGAAGGTTGTGGGTTCGATTCCCACGGGACCCACCAACAGAAAGCGCCCCTGATTTGCGTAAACGCTTTGACCTACGTAGTCCTCGGAAGCGTGGAGAGTCGGTTTGGGCCGCACTTGGGCCGCAGCAGGCCTCTTGGACGCGAATCGCCCTGTAACTGGGGCTTACGTCCGGTTGTAGCTATCGGCGGGAACGCGGAGAATGAGAAGGAAAGTGAAGAAGCCCTCGCCGGACCTATATGTGGCGTGGGGTGCGCAAGGAAAGGAGGCGCCATGTGTTAAGGCTCGCGAGTACTACGCGCATGAGTTCCTCGCGTACCGGAGGGTGGAGCCCACGCCCTACATGGATGGTCTTCGATTCGACGCGGACGGCGGCCGCGACGCCGACAAGCGGGTGCTCTCGGATCGAGACCTTGAACAAGCCGTCGAAGCCGGCAAAGCGAAGACGGATCGCTAAGCAGAACCTTTGAACCCCGACAACGGGATCGAGTATGGGCTGCTGCAGGCCTACGGGGAGGGGTTCGAGCTGCTGGCCGCAGCCGACGAGTTCTCCCTCGACCTCGGCCAGCTCGCCGAGATGTGGCGGCATGGGAGCGTGATCCGTTCCTGGCTGCTCGACCTGCTGGCCCGCGCCCTCGAGGAGGATCCCAACTTGGAAACCATCGCCGGAGACCTCGACGACTCTGGGGAGGGGCGGTGGACGGTGGCCGAGGCGGTGGACCGGGCGGTTCCCGTCCCGGGTATCGCCACCGCCCTCTTCGCCCGATTCGCATCCCGCCAAGATTGCTCATTCTCGACGAAAGTCATCGCTGCCCTCCGCCACAAGTTCGGAGGCCACGACGTACAAAAGGAGGGATGATGTCCATTCAGCGCGGCTCCTTCACTCCCGCCTCGACACTGGGCACTCTTTGTCCTCAACCACCGACTCCCGGCTCGTGCTCGGTCTCGTGATGGTGCGGGTTCGTGCCAGGTGTCTCGGCCTCGTGGGTGTGAACCTCGGCCGTATCGGTTGAAACATGAGATCCTTCGTGGTGGTGAGGGGCGGCGATGGCGGGCACCGTCAGAAACAAAGCCCCGATTGTGAGTGTGGCGACAACTGTGCGGACCCCAGGATTCGGCACACTCACGTTGGCGGTCGATCCGCTGAGGGCTCGCCACATGACGACCGTTCCGATTACAGCGACGGAGAAGGTGGTGGCAACGATGTCGGCCACGCCCACCGAGGCCACATGTTCGGCTCCGGGGACAAAGGCCAGGCCAGCGGTTCGTGAGAGGATCCAGACTGCCACGATCGCGGCGTGCAGTACTCCACCCGTGTTGGCGACGACGGCTGTCGGGCGCTTCAGGATCGTGAATGCGAATACCCATTGGGCGACTCCCATGAGGACGAATCCGGCGACGACGATCGGAAAGTCGAGGTGCTGGCGAGTGACGGTCAGGTGGATTAGGCCACCTGCGGTGGCGAAGACCGCCGCAGCGCTGGCGAGAATCTGGTGTAGATCGGTGTCGTGGCGAGAGGTTTGAGTGTTCATGGTGATCTTTGGTGTGCCCGGTCACCTCTCGAGAGGTGACCGGGCACCGAGTGGTTGTTACGAGGTGAACTGGTCGGGGAATTGGGTGATGAGCCCGGCGGAGAGGGCGTCGGCCATCATGATCATGTGTTCGAGCGCCTCGTCGTAGTCCTCCACCGCTGCGGCGTAGTCGCCACTGAGCAGATCCACCGAGTAGACGGTGGTGGTGTCGATATGGGCCTCCATCATCGGCCGGGTGGCTGACTGCGGCCAGTTGTCCGGGTTGGCCGCCGACAAGAAGTCGGCGATCTCCTCGGCGTTGCCGTACCAGTCGGCGAGAGCCTGGTCCAAAGCCTCCTGGTCTCCCTCCTGGGCAGCGGTGAGCACCGGAACCGCCTGCTGGATGTGAGTGGTCAGCAGGGCAGTCAACTGGTCTCCGGCCTCCTGGCCGTAGAAGGGCACGATCGCCGCCCCGATGTCGGCCTGGTTGGCCAACAGTCGATCCAGTTGCGCCTGCAGCCCATCCTGGTTGTGGAAGAAGGCGTCGACCGTCGACCAGGTCCACTGCATGTGGTCCGTCCACAGGTTACGCATCGTCGTGTACAGCCCGATCTGGGACGGGGGGATCGGCTCGCCGAACTGGTCGGGGAATTGGGTGATGAGCCCGGCGGAGAGGGCGTCGGCCATCATGATCATGTGTTCGAGCGCCTCGTCGTAGTCCTCCACCGCTGCGGCGTAGTCGCCACTGAGCAGATCCACCGAGTAGACGGTGGTGGTGTCGATATGGGCCTCCATCATCGGCCGGGTGGCTGACTGCGGCCAGTTGTCCGGGTTGGCCGCCGACAAGAAGTCGGCGATCTCCTCGGCGTTGCCGTACCAGTCGGCGAGAGCCTGGTCCAAAGCCTCCTGGTCTCCCTCCTGGGCAGCGGTGAGCACCGGAACCGCCTGCTGGATGTGAGTGGTCAGCAGGGCAGTCAACTGGTCTCCGGCCTCCTGGCCGTAGAAGGGCACGATCGCCGCCCCGATGTCGGCCTGGTTGGCCAACAGTCGATCCAGTTGCGCCTGCAGCCCATCCTGGTTGTGGAAGAAGGCGTCGACCGTCGACCAGGTCCACTGCATGTGGTCCGTCCACAGGTTACGCATCGTCGTGTACAGCCCGATCTGGGCTTCGAAGTCAGCCGGGTCCACAAGCGTCGTCGTCGTGGACGTCGCATGGGCATGAGTTGTGGTCGTGGCCGGCGCGACGGTCGTGGCGGAGGCTTGAGTCGTGCTGGTACCCGGTTCCTCACTGGTACCCGGGGTGCAGGCGGCTAGAACCAGCCCTAATGCGATCACCAGTGTGATGGTCCGTCGATGGAGTTCCATCGGAGTTTCTCCTTGGTAGGCCTCGGACTCACCGGCTGGTGACCCGAATCTCTATAAGTGAGATTTTCTCACTTTAGAACCACTGGATCTCTTTTGTCAAGATGAGTCAGTTTTAGAAAGTGGTTCAACCGGGCACCCATCGAAGCCGGAGGGTGGAGCCGAAGGTGTCCATCCAGGAACGTGGCCGGGTGACAAAGTGGGCCGCAGGCGCTGTAGAGCCGCGCTCCTGTCTGAACCGGCCTGTGGCTTCGGCTAGAGGTGGGACGTTCAGGCTGGGTTCAGTGGGACGGCCGCTTGGAGGGCGTTGAGCGCTGCTTGTTGATCGGCCCGGAAATTCTCGATGCCGTTGCTCTCGAGGACTGCACCCACCTCGTCCAGGTCGATGCCTGCCTCTTGCAGCCTGGTGAGAGTGTCCGCCGGCTCGGGCGTGGCCCGGTCGATGGTGCGGGCAACAGTCCCGTGGTGTTCGAAGAGGTCGATGGTGTTCTCGGTGAGGGTGGTGACGGTGTCGGGTCCGATGAGAGCGTCGACGTACTTGGTATCGGGGTAGTCGGGGTTCTTGGTCGAGGTGGATGCCCACAGGGGTCGCTGCACTCGTGCCCCGGCGTCGGCGAGCCTCCGCCACCGTGGGCTGGCGAACCGGGTTTGGAATATCTGGTGGGCGAGTTGGGCCTGAGCCACAGCAGCGGAGCCCCGTAGATCGTCGGTCGGGTCGGGGGCGATCGCTGCGAGGCGGCGGTCGACTTCGGTGTCCACTCGGCTGACGAAGAAAGAGGCGACACTGTGCGTCCGGGTGGGGTCGCCTCCGCGGGCGAGGAGGGTCTCGAGGCCCGACATGTAGGCGTCGATGACCTGGCTGTAGCGGGTGAGGGAGAAGATCAGTGTGATGTTGATGCTGCGACCTGCGGCGGTCATCGCTTCGATGGCTGGTATCCCGGCGTCGGTGGCGGGGATCTTGACCATCAGGTTGGCCCGGTCGATCCTCTGGTGCAGGTGCCGAGCGTCGTCGATGGTGGCAGTGGTGTCATCGGCGACCTCCGGAGACACCTCTACGGAGACGAACCCGTCGCCGCCGCCACTGGATTCGTAGAGCGGCGCGAACAGGTCGGCGGCTCGGGTTATGTCGGTGATGACCAGTTCCCAGTAGGCGTCTTCGAGCGGCGTGCCGGCTTGGAGAAGCCCGTCGAGTTGCTCGGTGTAGGCGTGGGAGCTGCTCATGGCGTGGGCGAAGATGCTGGGGTTCGCCGTGACTCCCCGAATCCCGGCGTGGATGAGATCCTGGAGGGTGCCGTCCTCGAGGCTATCTCTGGTGAGGTTGTCCAGCCATGGGCTCTGGCCGTGCTCGGTGTGCAGCCGTTGAAGACGTGTCATCGTTTCAACCTGCGAGGAGTGTGGTGAGTGCCTGCTGGTCGCCGGTGGCGAGCGCGTGCTCGGCGCGGAGACTGTCCCGGTCCCGGTAGATCGAAGCGATTGCGGTGATCCGTCCCGCCTTCCGGTAGCCAACTATGACATCGCGCTGATGAGGGTCGCCGACGACTACTTCTTCGTCCCAGTCATTGAGGTGGCCGGTGACGTTGACCGGCACGTCGTAATGTTGGCTCCAGAAGAAGGGCGGTTCGGTGAAGGCGACGTCGTGGCCAAGGATGTTGCGTGCCGTGGTCTGGCCCTGGCGTTCCGCCAGCACCCAGTGTTCGATCCGGACAGGTTTGCCATCGGGCCCGGGATAGCGGGCGACGTCTCCCGACGCCCAGATGTTGGGGTCGCTGGTCCGTAGCCGATCGTCCACGACGACGCCGTCGTCGACGGTGAGCCCGGCTGCCTCGGCCAGTCCGGTGCGAGGGATGACACCGATCCCCACCACCACCAGATCGGCGGGAAGCAGCGTCCCGTCGTCCAGTTCGACGTGGTCGTCCCCGATCCCGTTGACACCGACCCCGAGCCTGAGCTCCACTCCCTGCTCCCGGTGTAGGTCTGCGACGAACCGGCCCAGCGTTTCACCGATGCGACGGGCGAGTGGGATTTCCTCCGGGGCCACGACGGTGACGTCGACGTCGCGGTGACGGAGGGAGGCGGCCACCTCCAAACCGATGAAACCGGCACCGACGACGACCGCCCGCGTGTCCGTGTCGAGGGCGGCGATGATCGCCTTGCTGTCGTCGAGAGTCCGTAGATAGTGGACATGAGGAAGGTCGGCGCCGGGGACCGGGAGTCGGCGGGGTTCGGCGCCGGTGGCAAGAAGCAGGGCGCCGTATGACAGCTCCTCGCCGTCGGCCATGAGCACGGTGCGTGTCTTACGGTTGATCGAATCGACCCGCCTCCCGGTGATGAGGTTGATCCCGGCGTCGGAGTAGAACTCCGGCGAGCGCAGCGGCATCCACTCCTCCGGTGCGGTCCCGGCCAGGTAGTCCTTGGACACGTTGGGGCGGTCGATCGGCGGCTCTTCTCCCACCAACGTGATCGGGCCCTCGTAACCGTGGGCCC
>CAZYCX010000097.1:0-6663 GCA_964645875.1 uncultured Acidimicrobiaceae bacterium | reverse complement strand
GCCGGGCCCAGGTCGGAGCCGCCGATCCCGATGTTGACCACCGATCGGATCCGTTCCTCGCTGTGCCCGGTCCATGCGCCTGACCGCACCCGGGAGGCGAAGTCAGACATTCGATCGAGGACTTCGTGAACCTGCGGGACGACGTCTTCGCCATCGACGACGAACCTGTCTTCGGGACCGGAACGGAGGGCGGGGTGGAGGGCGGCCCGGTCCTCGCTGGTGTTGATGTGCTCACCGGAGAACATGGCCTCGATCCGCTCGCTCAGGCCCACTGTCCCCGCCAGCGCGATGAGTGCGTCGAGGATCTCATCGTCGATCAGGTGTTTGGACAGGTCGACGACCAGGTCACCGGCCGAGAAGGTGAAGCGAGAGCTCCGGTCGCCATCCTCGGCGAAGAGGGTACGGAGGTCGAAGTCGGGGTGGCTTGCGGCGAGGCTCTCCAGCCGCCTCCACTCCGGTGAGGAGGTGGTCGCCCCCGGGTCGGACGGTGCTGTCACAGTCGGGCACGCTACCGACCGGGGATGAGCCGATGAAATCTCCGGCGGGGCCAGTACGCCGGCTGGCTTGCGGGCGGCGCCCACTCCACACCTTGTTTCCCCGAGGCAGAGACGCCGGATCATCTCCACGGCGGATGTTGGGAGACGTCCGCATACGAGGAATTGCGGTCGAGAACCCCCGTTCGTCCAGTCGCTTGACGAAGAGAAGTTGAGTTCGGTATACATATATTATGTGAATCCTGACCGAAGAGTTCGGGTTCGAAGACAGGATCGAAACCAATCGCGAATGACGAAAGGAGAGATGGTGACGATGCTGCGTTTTGTTGATCCGTTCGAAGAGGCGGACCGGATGCTCTCGTCATTCGGGGGACGCTGGCGGGGAGGGATCATGCCTCTCGACGCCTTCGAGAAAGACGGCGTCTACACACTGCGCTTCGACCTTCCCGGAGCAGACCCCGGCAACGTGGACCTGACGGTGGAGGGCAATGTGTTGACCGTCACCGCGGAGAGCCCCGAAGAGGACGATGAAGAAGATGTCACCTGGTTGCTGAGAGAGCGCCCTTCGGGACATCATCGACGTGAGGTCCGTCTCGGCGAGCACCTCGACGCGTCAGCCGTCGATGCCAGCTTCGACAATGGGGTGTTGACGGTCACTGTCCCGATGCGCGAGGCGGCCAAACCTCACAAGGTGGCCATCAACTCGGGCGCCACCGGGAAGATAGCGGCGGGCGAATCGGGCTAGCCCGACGACCCGGCCCTCACGAGTGGTGTGAAGGCAGGCCCCGGTGACTGAGGAGTGGGAACGGTCGAAGCGGTCTGCTTTCGATGCCGCTCAGGGTGATCGTGACAAGACCCTGGACGCAGTCCATCAGCTCGAGGAGGCGCTGAGTCGGGCGGCGGGGGGAGACCGCTGGATCTACGACCTGGGGCTGAGCCTCGATGCATTGCAGGCTGCGATGTCGGAAGAGCAGGAAGAGCTGACGCGCCCTGATTCGCTGATGACCTTGGTTGCGGCGGAACATCCCCGAAGGTTTGGTCCGCGTGTGCGCGGCATCAGAGATCAGTACAACGACATCATCCGGCAGTTGGGGACATTCCGGAGCGAGCTGGACGGTCTCGGGGACTCCAATACCGACACCGGTGACCTTCGTCAACGTGCCGGCTGGATCATCCTGGCGCTGCGGAACTGCAGGAACCGACAGGCTGACCTGGTGTTCGATGCTCTGCGGCTCGACCTGGGAAGAGCGTCCCGATGACTGAAGGCGATGCCCTCCGGCTTCTTGGTCTCAGCTCCGACGCTACCCGGGCCGAGGTGCGCGCCGCTTTCCGGAGGAAGGTCATGGAGCGGCATCCGGATACCGCGTCGGACGGGGCGGTGGGACCCGACGTCCAGGCCCTGGTCGATGCCTATCGTCTCCTGCTCGGCTCTGAGACGCGCTCCGAGTACGGCGGCTCTGACCCGCGATTCCGTGAAAGGTCGGGCTCCGGGCGTCGAATCGAAGTCGACCACCGCCCCCAGCCCAAAGAGCCGTCACCGGCCGGGCGGGCCCGGCCGTGCCAGGGATGTGGCGGGTCCGGTGTTCGCACCCGGGACTCGACGTGTCCGGGCTGCTGGGGGTCCGGCCAGGTGACCGTGCTCGATGTCCATCGGGTGCGGGTGTCTCGGTGTCGGAGCTGTCAGGGTCGGGGCCGGGTGCGGGCACTGGCGATCTGCGAGGTCTGCGGAGGGGCCGGGACGTAGAAGACGGAGATCGTCGTCGGTCTGCTCTCTGTTGCACGACCGAGAGTTCAGAACAGGCTCCCCGGCGATTGGTCACCTCCCTTTGCGGTACCGTCGTCTGCTCTCTCCCATGAGACTCTCCTGTGTACCCGCCGGGCCCGCCGAAATGATGTCGAAGGTGTGATGAGCGGTCCCAGATACGACGAGAAACGGGACTTCGACTCCACTCCCGAACCGCCAGGCACCGAAGTGTCCGGAGACGTCGACCCGCTCACCGCGCCGACCGGCGACAGCTTCGTCATCCAGCAGCACCATGCCACCGCGCTCCATCACGACGTCAGGCTGGAGATGTACAACGGCGACGTCCCGGTGCTGGTCTCCTGGGCGGTGCCCAAGGGTCTCCCTCGCCGGAGGGGCGAGCGCCACCTCGCTATCCGCACCGAGGACCATCCCATCGAGTACGCCACCTTCTCGGGCACCATCCCCGAAGGTGAGTACGGCGGGGGAGTGGTCCGCATCTTCGACCACGGCAGCTACGAGTTGGTCGACCGCAACGAGGAGCGCCTCACGGTCCGACTCGATGGGGGCCGTCTCGTCGGACGGTGGCATCTGGTCAAGACCGGCGTTGAGCGGGGAAAGGAGCAGTGGCTGGCGATCATGTCGGAGGACCAGCGTCCGCCCGGGGACGACCCGCCCACCGTCCAGCCGATGCTGGCCACCCTCACCAAGGAGGCCTTCGACGACCCGGAGTGGGTTTTCGAGCCGAAATGGGACGGGATCCGGGCCATCGCCGTCTGCGGCGAGGACACCCGGCTCATCTCCCGCAACGACAAGGACATCACCGTCGCCTACCCCGACCTCCGCGACCTCCACCTTCAGGTGGTGGCGCTCGACGCCTTTCTCGACGGCGAGATCGTGGCCTTCGACGATGGAGTCCCCTCCTTCCAGCTTCTCCAGCAGCGGATGCACCTGAGAGACGAGCGTCGCATCGAGCAGATGACGAAGCAGATCCCCGTGGTCTACATGGTCTTCGACCTGTTGTTCGTCGACGGACGCGACCTGACATCCGAGCCCTGGGCCGAGCGCCGACGCATCCTGGAGGAGACCATCGTGGCGTCCGACGAGTTGCAGCTCTCCCCGGTCACCGAGGAGAACGGCGTCGCCCTGTTCGGGGCCACTGCCCAGCAGGGCCTCGAGGGGATCATGGCCAAGCGGCTCACCTCCATCTACCAGCCCGGGGGGCGCTCCCGCGACTGGCTCAAGGTGAAAGTGGTGTTCGACGCCGACGTGGTGATCGTGGGCTGGACCGCCGGCGAAGGCCGGCGTGAGGGGAGTCTCGGGTCGCTGGTGATGGCGGTCCACGACGATGGCGATCTCCGCTACGTGGGCAACGTGGGCACCGGGTTCGACCAGGTGGCCCTGGACGAAGCCATGGAGCGGCTCGGGCGACTCGACGAGACCGAGCCTCCCTTCCCTTCAGAAGTGGTCCGCTCCCGGCCCGAGCTGCGGGAGGCACACTGGGTGGCTCCAGAGCTGGTGGCCAGGGTGGAGCACCGCCAACTCACCGATCGCGGCCGCTTGCGGGCGCCTTCGTTCCAGGGCTTCCGGGAGGACAAGCGTCCCGAGGAGTGCACCTTCGACCAGCTTTCATCGCCGCCGCGGTCGAATCGGGGTTGAGCGTTTGCCTCCTCAATCGCTCTCCGTCCGCCTTGGCGACCCGATCCGGGTCACCGTCTCTCGATGGCGGAGACGATCCGGCTCCTCGCGCTGGAACCGCGCCTGCTCAGAGCGCACCGTGTCGACCGCCCTTCGGTGGGCGAGAGTCAACAGGTACGTGCGCAGAGTGCCCCGGGCGGCGTCGAAGCGCTCCGGCGACTGCCAGAACCCGACGAAGACGTCCTGCACCGTGTCCTCGGCCAGCGTCTCGTTGCGGAGCACCCGTAGCGCCATCGACGGGGCGATCGAGGGAGCCCTGTTGACGGGCGACGATCAGATCATCGTTGACATGCTGGACTGGCAAGAGAAGTCCCTGGAGGCCCACGGCCTCGATGGGTCAGTCGTTGTTGAAGCCCTGGCACCGCCCGCTCGCCGAACTGTCCGACGAGGGGAGCGCGGCGCTGACACGGGCTAGAGAGGTCCGCGCCGGCTGATCGAGCTCGGCGCGGTTGCCCGAGCGGGGGTGCCAGGGCTCAAGACCCGGCCCCCACTCCTGCTCTGAGTCGGGCGGCCCTCAACCCGGCCATGGTCTCGGTCACGTCGTGGACCCGGACGATGGCCGCTCCTGCCTGCACCGCCCGGATGGCGATGGCCACCGACCCGGCCGTGACCGCGGCGCGGTCCGGGCCCACCAGCGACCTGACGAACCGCTTCCGGCTGGCGCCGATCAGTACCGGCCGGCCCTGGGAGTAGGAAGCGATCTCTTCGACCAGGTCGAGGTTGTCGTCGGCCGACGCCCCGGGACGCTCTCCGAACCCCAGCCCGGGGTCGACGACGATGGACGTCTCGGGGATCCCGGCCTCGACGGCTCGCCTCACCAATTGGTCGAGGACCGCGCGACAGGATTCCAGCAATGGGGAGGTCAAGGGCTGGCGTCTCATCGCCACATAGGCACAGCCGGCTTTGGCGACCACTCCCGCCATGTCGGGGTCGGAGAGGGCGCTGACGTCGTTGACCAGACTGACCCCGGCGTCGACGGCCCTGCGAGCCACTGCCGCCTTCTGGGTGTCGATGCTGATCGGCATGTCGGGATCTCGGTCCCTGACGTCGGCGATGACGGGCAACACTCGCCGGATCTCCTCCGCCGCCTCGACCGGGGTGTGCCCGGGTCGTGTCGACTCGCCGCCGATGTCGATGATGTCCACTCCCGCTTCGAGCATGGTGTCGATGCGCCGGGCGCGTGCCGCCGGGTCGTCGATCTCGCCGCCGTCGCTGAACGAGTCGGGGGTGGCGTTGAGAATCCCCATGACCAGCGGGTGGCGCAACGCCAGGGAGCGGCCACCGGTCAAGGGCAGGGTCTCGATCACCGGCTGCCGTCGACTTCGTCGAGTGGCTGTCCCGTCAGGATGGCCCGTGCCTCGCCGGCGAGGGTCGCACTGCCGGTGACGAGCACGTCTCGGGCGTGGTCGTCGAGGGCTTTCTGCAGAGCCTCGGCGACGCTGGATGCGACGTCGACGGTGACGTCGGAGCCGGCCCGGATGAAGTCGGCCGCCACCGCGGGGTGGAGCGAGCGGGGGGAGCGGACGGGGACGGCCCAAACCCGCCGGGCGTGGGGCAACAGATCCCGCAGCATCGTCTGCCAGTCCTTGTCACGGTTGAAGCCGACGATCATGTCGTGTCTGCGTCCATCGTCGATGTGGCCGGCGACGGCTCGGGCCCCGGCCGGGTTGTGAGCGCTGTCGATGGTCACCGTGGCCGAGCCGTACTCGAAGGACTCGAGCCGTCCGGGCAGTGTGGTGGTCGCCAGAGCGCGCTCGACATCGTCGCCGGGGACGGAGACACCGAGGGTGCGGAGCACGCTGCATGCGGCCCTCACCACGGCGGCGTTCTCCCGTTGATGGGCTCCGACCGCCGCCATGGACGCGGTATCGCCCTTCTCCCGCTCCACGACGACGACCTGTCCGGTGGCGTGTCCTCTCAGCACTTCGAGTGCGGTCCCGTTGGCCGCGGTCACCAACGGCACCCCGGGCTCGATGATCCCGGCCTTCTCGGCGGCGATGGTCTCGATGTCCTCGCCCAGAAAGTCGACATGGTCGAGGGAGACGTTGGTGATCACCGCCAGGTCGGGGTGGATGACGTTGGTGGCGTCGAGCCGGCCGCCCATGCCCGCCTCGACCACCGCCCAGGAGACCGCCTGGTCGGCGAAGTGGACCATGGCCGCGGCGGTGCAGATCTCGAAGAACGTCAGGCTGTCTCCGGTCTCGCCGAGCCCATCGACGATGGTCCGCACCCGGGTGAGGACCCCGGCGAGCTCGCCGCGGGAGATCTCGCTGCCGTCGACTTGGAACCTCTCGCTGAAGTGGATCAGATGGGGGCTGGTGTACAAGCCGGTGCGGTGACCGCTCAGCTCGAGGGCCCGGGCCAGGAGGGTGGCCACGCTCCCTTTGCCGTTGGTGCCGGCGACGTGGACGCTGCGAAAGCTGTTCTGCGGGTCTCCGAGAGCGCTCAGCAGGCGACGGACGCGGTCGAGTCCCAGGTCGATCCCGAGGCTCTGACGCGAGTGGAGCCAGCTCATCGCGGCGTCGTAGGTGGGCGGCGAACCGGGGGCGCTGGACTTCGCTGAGCGGGGCCTGCAACCCTGGGTTCGGGTCATTTGACTGCCAGGATCTCACCGAACTCGATCGGTGCCTCGAGGTCCTGGCTGAGGAACGTTCTCCCCAGATCGGTGAGAACCAGACGATCGTCCGCCAAGGAGACCATCGACCCGGCGAGACGAGCGGTGCCGACATC
>CAZYCX010000096.1:0-6690 GCA_964645875.1 uncultured Acidimicrobiaceae bacterium | reverse complement strand
AAGTCATCGTCGGCTCGGGCACGCTCGATCAGTCGTTCGAGGTCGTCGCCGACGTGAACCACGCGTCCAGCGAGTTCGTCTGCTTCACCGCCGAGTATCCGCTCGATGAGGGCAACTGCCGAGGCGCCGTCCCCCCAATGCTGCTCGGCACGTGGCTTGAAATCTGGTAGCCACTGTTGTCCCTCTTCGCTCCACGCCAAACGTTCGGTCATTGGAGTACGAACAAGACCTGGATGGACGGCCAGCGCCACGACACCAGTGTCGACGAGTTCGTTGGCGAGAGTCTCGGTGAACCTGGCGATGCCTGCCTTTCCTGCCGCGAAGGCCGAAACATGCTCTTTTCCGTGGTCGCCGAGGTTGCCGTAGACGGTGACGATTCTCCCCGAACCCGCCCGCAACATGGGTCCCAAGACGGCCTGGGCACACAACATGGTGCCACGCAGGTCGATTGTCACGTCTCGCCACCATTCCTCGGGGTCGATGGCTGAGATCGGTCCCAGTGCGGCAGAACTGCCAGCACAGGTGATCAGCGCGTTTGGGGTGCCAATCTCGAGAGCCGCTTGTTCGAAGGTGGACTGCACATCCATGGGGCTCGTCACGTCCACAGGCCGTGCATGGATCGTCGATCCCGGGACAGCCCCCTCGGCGAGACTGTCCAAAGCGTCGCTCGACCTGGCAAACCCGACGACGGTCGCTCCAGCCTCCGCAAGAGCCAAGGCCAGCAAGCGTCCGATACCGCGGCTGGCTCCGGTGACATACACCACCATCGACCAATCAGCCGTTTCCATGGATCGAGTCTCGCAGATACTCCTGGGGCGGCACTGACACGACGATGGAACCGTGACTGGGGACGCGGACGTGGCTTCCAGCTGTGCCACAGAAGCTCCGGTATGAGATCTCCGCGACCGAGCCGTCCACGTTCTTGCTTGAAGCCGCTCTTCGCAGACCAGCCCAAACGTGGTTTGGAGGCAAGGCGGATGGGGTATGAAACGAGCCCACTCGTTTACAGGACGGATTCAATGCCCAGTTACGCCAAAGACATCGGAGACAAAGTCAAAGACGACGTGGTCGCACCCGTCGCCAAGGGAGCAGCGATCGGCTCCGAAAAGCTCGCTGAGGGTTCTCAGGCGATCGCCGAAGGTGCCCGGAAGATGGCAGACAAGACCCGGCATTGGGCAGACGATGTGACCGGTGCCCGTCGTCGGCGCAACCTGATTTGGCTCGCACTCGGCCTCACCGTGTTGGGTGCGGTGATCTTGCTGCTGGTCCAGTCCTCCGACGACTGACCTCGTCTTCTAGACGCTGAGGGCACCTACCGCCCTCACGGGCACGCACGGCGGACCAACTCGATTTTGTTGGCGGTCGTGTAGATGTAGGTTCTCGAGCCGACCCGATAGACGATCTCCGGCACGGAAGCTGTCGCCGCATCCGCATCTCCCATGCATCTCGAGTCCCAGCACGAGATGAACACCTGGTTGCTCGTGTTCGCTGGTGCGATCGCTGCGCCTTCGACGTCACCGAACCCGTCCCACTCGCTGGCTCCCCCGACTCGATTCGAGGACACGAAATGTCCGGGTTTGGCGTCAGAATGGGCTGACGATGAAAGGATGTGCAGGCTCATGAACCTCACGGAGTGGTTGCTCGAGTCGGACCCGGCGATCCGCTGGCAGGTGATGGCAGACCTCACCGACCAGCCCGAGGAGACGGTAAGTGCCGAACGTGCCCGCGTGGCGACCGAAGGCTGGGGAGCCCGGCTGCTGGCGCTCCAGGGGGAGGACGGCCAGTGGGCCGGAGGCGCCCATTTTCCGGCTTCGTTCTCGTGGGCAAGCGTCGAGAGGGGCGCAGACGGTCAGATGTTGGCCCAGCCGTGGACTGCCACATCCTGGTCGTTGTCCCTGCTTCGGATCTTCGGTCTTCCCCTCGGCAGCCCCGAGGCTCGCCGTGCGGTGGCCACGGTCAGGGAGAACAGTCGCTGGGACCACGCCGGCCAACCCTTCTTCGACGGCGAGGTGGAGCCATGCGTCAACGGCCTCACCGTCGCCGTCGGCTCATACTTCGGCGAGGACGTCTCCAGCATCGTCGATCGTCTCCTCGGGGAGCAGATGGACGACGGGGGATGGAACTGCGAACAGGAGAGCGGGTCGACACGCGGGTCGTTTCACACCACGATCTCCGTCCTCGAGGGACTCTTGGAGTATCAAGACGGGCGTGGTCCGACATCGGCGGTCAGCGAAGCCCGATCCCTTGGTGAGGAGTACTTGTTGGAGCGGCGGCTGTTTCGCCGTATGTCGGACGGTGAGGTGATCGAACCGCGGTGGACCCGGTTCTCTTTCCCCACCTGGTGGCATTACGACGTGCTCCGTGGGCTCGACTACCTACGGAAAGCAGGTGTCGCCCCCGACGAGAGAACGGAGGAGGCGATCGGGCTGGTCGAAGCCAACCGGGGCGACGATGGCCGCTGGCCACGGCAGAACATCCACCCCGGTGAGGTCCACTTCGAGGTCGACGGAGCCGAGGGCGAGCCGAGCCGTTGGAACACGCTCCGAGCGCTTCGTGTGTTGAACTGGGCCGGTCACGACCAGGGCTGACGCCGCACCAACCAGAGATTGCGCGTCACCGGTAAGGCTGAGGCCGACCGATTGAACCACAGGACGAGGACCGGAAACTCAGCGGCCCACCGATCGGGCCATCACCTGGCGAGCCACCGCGGGGTCTACCTCGTCACCCACCCAACTGACGAAGTGGTCGGGTCGGACCAGGGCCAGAGCGGAGCCGTAGTCGTCGGCGTCGCCACCCCGGTCTCTGGCGACCACCTGGAGGGGGACACCCAATGAATCGGCGGCAGTGCGAAACGAGTTCACCGACTCGACCGACCCACCCACCGACACCAGGGTGAAACCGGAGCCGAGCGCCGCGAAGACGCCATCCCGGGGCGGGAGGTGATGACCGGGCCGGGCGGTGAACTCGTGGGAGCCCACCGCAGACGGCGTCCCAGGAGCCCACACGATCGGGGACCCCTCGTAGTGAGGCTCGAAGTCCGACACCCCCATCGACGACCCCCGCTTTCGCTCCTCCCAGGCGCGCTGGAAATCGGTGAGGTCGACGGTGGGATCGTGGTTGGTGAGGAAGTCACGCTGGGAGTCGATCATCTTCTCGATGAAGTCCGCCGCAGTCGACCGGAACACCGGTTGCCGCTCGGCACCGTAGGAGTCGAGCAATTCCTCGCTGCCCCACCCTTCGAACCATGCCGCCAGCTTCCAACCCAGGTTGCGGACGTCCTCGAACCCGGTGTTGATCCCGTATCCCCCATAGGGAGGATGGCTGTGGGCGGCGTCACCGGCGACGAAGACCGGGCCCTTGCGGTAGGGATCGGCCACGGCGAAGCGCAGGTCCCAGAAACCGACGTAGTCGAATTCGACCTCGAACTTCGCTCCCACCGAGTCGTGGAGGAGCCCGGCGAAGTCGAAGCTGTCCCCGGTGGCATCGGCAGGGACCGGGGCGTGGAAGAAGAACTCGCCCTCACCGTCGACCCTCCCCAGGAACCGCCAATAGCCGTCGAGGGCCGGGTCCATGATGTTGAAGAAGGCCACCTCACCGAATCGGGACAGCGACTCATGTAGCCCCGGCGAGCGAAACACGAGCAGCACCATGCGTCGGTCGTGGTCCGACATGACCTGTGAGATCCCGGCCGCCTCCCTGATCGTGGAGTGACTTCCGTCGCATGCGACGATGAACTCTCCTGCGACGATCTTCTCCCCGCCGGAATCTCGGGACACGATGCGAACCGCGTTTCCCTCGATGTCCTCACCCGACCAGCCATAGCGGACCTCCACCGTGGGCAGGGTGGCCGTCGTCGCCCTCAGGACGCGCTCGGTCTCGTATTGAGGGATCCGCGCGTTGGGCTGCGAGTAGTAGTCGGCCACCATGCTCCGCCGCCACCAGGGATAGGAGTAGTCACTCATCAGATCCCGATAGGCGGTCACCCCCGAGTTGGGATAGCCCTCCGGCATCCTCCGCGCCTCCCGGATCTCTCGGTCGACATCCCAAAAGGCGAAGTGCTCCATCGTCCGCTGGGTCAGGTTCTGGCCCTTCGGGATCGGTTGCGGAGCCTCATGGCGCTCCACCACCAGACACTCCACCCCGCGCGACCCGAGGTCGACTGCGAGGCCCATCCCCACCGGGCCCCCGCCGACGATCACGACCGGAAAGCGATCGGTCATGACGCGAAGTCGTAGAGGACGGTCGGGTTGTCGACCAGTATCCGGCCGCGGGTCGTCACGTCGGGGACGAAGTCCGCGAGGAGGTCGACGAGGTCGCCATCGTCCGGCATGTGCCCCACGTTGGGGTGGGGCCAGTCGGTGCCCCAGAGCACGCGGTCCGGCGCCACCTCGACAACTGCTTGGGCGAAGGGAATCACGTCGTCGTATGGGGGCTCTCCGTCCGCGGTGATCCGCTCCGCACCGGAGATCTTCACCCACGACCTCGGATTCGTCTCGAGCAGGTCGAGCAGATGATGGAAGGGCGCTTGGTCGATGCCGTCCGCCGCCTGGACCCGGGCGATGTGGTCGATGATGAACGGAACCGGGAGACCGGCGAGCAGTTCGGAGTAGCGGGACAGGTCTTTGGCGTCGAAGTGCAGTTCAAGATGCCATCCGAGCGGGGCGATGCGGTCCACCAGCCTCCGGAACCTGGCCAGGTCGGGTGCGCCGCCGAGGTGAGCGACGAAGTTGAACCTGATCCCGCGCACACCGAGACGATGCATCTCTGTCAGGTCCTCAGCGGTGTGTGTGTCGTCGATCATCGCCACCCCGGCATACCGACCCTCCCCTCTCTCGAGTGCATCGAGCATCGCCCGGTTGTCGGTGCCGTGACAGGAGGCCTGGACGAACACGGCCCGACTGAGCCCGAGACGCCGCTGCAGCTCCTCGAGGTCCTCGAGCCCCGAGTCGGGCGGGGTGTAGGTGCGGTCAGAGGCGAAGGGGAAACGATGAGCGGGCCCGAAGATGTGACAGTGGGCGTCACAGGCGTTCGCAGGTGGAGTTAGCCGCGTGGGCCGATGGGAGTCACGCTTCGGCGCCGGGATGGTGGGGACCATCACTCAATAGGACCGGGGATAGACGATCCCGTCCATCAGCTTGCGGGCGGTGCGGACGATCCCGGCGCGGCGCACCTCGCTGCCGTCGAGCTCGACCCGGGCGTCGAAGGTCCCGGTGGGGTGCTCGAGGATCACCAGTGACGACTCGATCTCGGACACGGCATTGGCCGGAGTGCCTTCGAGGAGACAGGCGGTGGCCACGGAGACGGCGCCGAGCACGCCGATGGCGTCGTGGCATCGGTGCGGGATGAAGGTTCGGGTCGAGACACTGCCTCCGGCCTTCGGGGGCGCCACCATCGTCATCTTGGGGATGGTGGCGTCGGAGACGTCTCCCAGGCCCATGAGCCGGCCGGCCTCGATCCGGACCTCCTCGAGACGTGACCGCAGCTCCCGGCTCGATTCCAGCTCGGAGCAGTCCTCGTAACCGGTCATACCCAGGGCGTCGGCCCGCATCACCACCACCGGCATGCCGTTGTCGACCAGTGTCGCCTCCACTCCGGCGACTTTGTCGACCGGGTTTCCGGTGGGCAGCAGCGAGCCCGTGGTGCCGCCGGCGATGCCCACGAAGTCGATACCGACCTGACCCGCGGTCCCGGGGACCCCGGAGATGGCGGTGTTGCCCGAATAGACGGGGACGCCGTCCTGGACGCGGAAACGGGCCACCGCCAGCCCTCCGGTGTTGCGCATGCGGATCCGCACCGACGCCTCCCCGTTGGGCACGTAGATGAGCCCGCGCTCGAGGGCGAAGGGTCCGATCGCGGCCAACAGGTTGCCGCAGTTCTGGCGATCGGTGACGAACGGCTCGTCGACACCGACCTGCAGGAACAGATATTCGACGTCGACGTCGGCCTCCGTGGAGGAAGATGCGATCGCCACCTTGCTGGTGAGGGGATGGGCCCCTCCGACGCCGTCGATCTGACGGGGATCGGGACTCCCCATGATCTGCATCAGGAGGCGGTCCCGCTCGGTCGGGTCGGACGGCAGGTCGCTCTCGACGAAGAAGGCACCCTTCGAGGTGCCTCCCCGCATGATCATGCAGCGGATCCCGTCGCCCATCTCCATCACCTACAGGAAGGCCGTGTGCTCTTCGGACTCCAGGATCATCAGCCCGGCTGCCGTGTTCGACGCCGGGACGTGATAGTGACGATGCACCTCCCGCACGTTCCGTCCCAGAGCGCCTCTCATGATCAGCCACATCACCAGCTCGATGCCCTCGGACCCGGCGTCGGAGAGGAGCTGGGTATGGGAGATCCTGGTGAGGGCGACCGGGTCGTCGACCAGCTTGTCGAGGAACTCCTTGTCGAACGGGGTGTTGACCCAGCCGGCCCGCTCCCCCTGCAATTGGTGTGACATCCCGCCGGTGCCGAACACGGCCACTTTCAGGTCCTCATCGAAGTGGTGGACGATGCGGCGGATCGCCTGACCCAGGTCCCAGCACCGCTTGCCGGTGGGTGGTGGGTATTGGATCACGTTGACCGCCAGGGGTATCACCTTGGCCGGCCATCGCTCTGGCTTGCCGAACATGATCGACAGGGGAACCGTCAGCCCGTGGTCGACCGGCATGTGGTTGCAGATGGTCATGTCGAACCCGTCGA
>CAZYCX010000095.1:0-6768 GCA_964645875.1 uncultured Acidimicrobiaceae bacterium | reverse complement strand
GGACGTTCATAACCGTGCAGGCAGGCACCGTCGTAGGTGCAACGGGCATCGTCTACGCCCTGGTGCGCCTGACCTGACCCTCAGGGTCAGTCTCCGCCCCCTCCTACCCTGAAGGCGATGTTCGAGAGGCCGAAGACATCCGAGGTTCCCGACCGTCCCGGCGCCTACATGTTCCGGGACAAGCACGGCCGCGTCATCTACGTGGGGAAAGCGAAGTCCCTGCGTAGCAGGGTCGCGTCGTACTTCGGAGTCGGTCTCCATCCCCGCACCCAGGCCATGGTCGACAACGCCCGCTCGGTCGACTGGATCCTCACCGAGTCCGAGGTGGCCGCCCTCATGCTCGAGTACTCGCTGATCAAAGAGCACCGGCCCCGGTTCAACGTCAAGCTGGTCGATGACAAGTCTTACCCGTTTCTCGCCATCACCCGCTCCCACCAATGGCCGCGGGCGCTGGTGATGCGAGGCAAGAAGCGGAAGGGCAACGAGTACTTCGGGCCCTACGCCCACACCTACGCCATCCGCAAGACCCTCGACCAGCTGCTCCGCACCTTCCCGGTTCGCACTTGCTCCAACGCCATGTTCGAACGACAGAAGGCCCAGGGCCGTCCTTGTCTGCTCTATCACATCGAGAAGTGCTCCGGGCCCTGCATCGACGCGGTTTCGAAGGAGGACTACCAGGGGATGGTCGAAGGTCTGGCCTCTTTCCTCAGTGGTGACACCGAAGGGGTGATCGCCGACCTGGAGGCGGCGATGTGGGAGGCGGCGGAACGGGAGGAGTTCGAGCTCGCAGCCCGCTACCGCGACCGCCAGGAAGACGTCGAGCGTGCCATGTTGCGCCAGGAGGTGGTCACCCAGAAACCAGAGAACTTCGACCTCATCGCGCACCACGGCGACGAGTTGGAGACCGCCTTCCAGATGCTCAACGTGCGGCGGGGTCGGGTGGTGGGGGAGCGCAGCACCATCGTCGACCGGGTCGAAGAGCTCACCGACCCCGAGCTGATGGGACGCATCGTCCGCCAGCTCTACGGCGACAACGAGCCACCCCGGGAGGTCCTCGTCGGCCTGATGCCCGATGAGACCGAGCTGCTCACCGAGTGGCTCACCGACCTGCGGGGCCGCAGCGTCAATCTGAGGGTGCCGAAACGGGGGGCGAAGCGGAGACTCATGGAGACGGCATCGATCAACGCCGCCGAAGCCTTCGCCCGTCATCGGCTCAGCCGACAGAAAGACCACAACGCCCGGGCCAAGGCGCTCCGCTCGCTGCAGGAGGTGCTCGGGCTCACCGAGTCGCCGCTCCGCATCGAGGCCTACGACATCTCCACCCTCCAGGGCACCAACACCGTGTCGTCGATGGTGGTCCTCGAGGACGGGCTGCCCCGACGTAACGAGTACCGGCGATTCAAGATCAGAAGCGTCGACGGCCAGGACGACTTCGCCTCGATGGAAGAGACCATCCGGCGCCGCTTCAAGGCCTACTTGAAGGAACAGGAGAAGCCGGTCGCCGAGCAGGGCAAGTTCTCCTACCCGCCCAGCCTGGTGGTCATCGACGGGGGAGCGGGTCAGCTGGGGCGGGCGGGCAAGGTGCTCGACGAGTTGGACCTCGACATCCCTGTCATCGGCCTGGCCAAGAAGATGGAAGAGGTCTACATGCCGGGACGGCCCGAGCCGGTACAGATCCCCCGCGACGCCGAGGCCCTCTACCTGCTGCAACAGGTCCGCGACGAAGCCCACCGGTTCGCCAACACCTACCACCAGAACCTGCGCTCCAAGTCGATGGTCGACTCGATCCTCGACGAAGTCCCCGGTGTGGGACCGAAACGAAAAAGGGACCTGCTCAAGCACTTCGGCTCTCTCAAGAAGATGCGCTCCGCCAGCGAGGCCGAGTTGGGCCAGATCGTGCCCGAGACCGTTGCGGCCGACCTGTACGCTGCGCTCCACACCTAGCCCGAGGCACCGATGAGCCACGCCGCAATCGACGCACCACATGTACTCGTCGTCACCGGCATGTCCGGGGCCGGGCGGTCGTCGGCGGCCAAGACCCTCGAAGACCTGGGGTACACCGTCATCGACAACCTGCCTCCAGCCCTGCTCGGCCTGGTCGCCGACGCTCACGATCTTCCGCAAACACACAAGCATCTGGCGGTGGTGATCGACTCCCGGGGTGGGCTCCCCACCGGTGAGCTGCGGGAGGCGATCATCGAGCTGGAGCGGGAGGGGATCCTCACCCGGATCGTCTTCCTCGACGCCGACGACAACGTGATCGTGAGTCGCTACGAGGAGAACCGTCGTCCCCATCCCCTCGGGCTCGACACCATCGGCGATGCGATCGAGGCGGAGCGCGAGCTGCTCTCCGAGCTTCGGGAGATGGCCGACGTGGTCATCGACACCTCCAACCTCAATATCCACGAGCTGCGCGAGCGTCTCGAGACGCTGTTCTCCGAGGACGAGATGGAGCGTCCCATGCGGGTGTCGATCCGGTCGTTCGGCTTCAAGCACGGGGTCCCCAGGGACACCGACCTGGTCTTCGACGTGCGTTTCCTGCCCAACCCCCACTGGGTACCTGAGCTGAGTGACCTGCGCGGAATCCATCAACCCGTGAGCGACTATGTGCTGACCTCGGATGGTGCCGACGAGTTCGTCGATCGGATCGACGAGCTGCTCGGCTTTCTCATCCCCAGGTTCCAGACCGAGGGCAAGTCGTATCTGTCGATCGGGGTCGGCTGCACCGGCGGGCACCACCGGTCGGTGGCCATCGCCGAGGAGCTGCAGCGGCGGCTCACCGCACACGGGGTCAACGCCTCGGTTCGCCACCGTGACATGGACCGGTGAGACCCCAGACCGAGACCGCCCTGGAGCCGTTGCTGCTCGACCCGACCGGGCCTTCGGTCGTCGCCGTCGGCGGCGGCCACGGCCAGGCTTCGGCGCTGGAGGCGGTCCAGACCTACGCCGGATCGATCTCCGCCCTGGTGACCGTCGCCGACAACGGCGGCTCGTCGGGTCGGCTCACCCATCTCGGCATCCCCCCACCAGGGGACATCCGTCGCTGTCTCCTCGCCGTCACCCCCGAGCCGTCGATGTGGTCGGAGTTGTTCGCCCACCGGTTCAGCGAAGGAGACCTCGACAACCACTCCCTGGGCAACTTGATCCTGGTCGCACTCACCGACATCTTCGGCGACTTCTCCAGCGCAGTCGACGCCGCGGCGCGGATGCTGGGAGCGTTGGGGGAGGTGATCCCGGTCGCCGACCAGCCGGTGACCCTCTCCGCCGTGATCGACGGTGTCCCGGTGACCGGTCAGGCGGCGATCGCCAGCACCGAGGGCCACGTCTCCAGCCTCGAGATCGACCCCTCCGACACCATGGCGTCAAGGAGGGCGCTGACCGCCGTCGCCGATGCCGACCAGATCGTCATCGGGCCGGGGAGCCTCTACACGTCGGTCGTCTCCGCCCTCATGGTCCAGATGCTCGCTCCGGCCGTCATGGACGCCGAGGCGCAACGGGTGTTCGTGCTCAACCTGATCACCCAGGAGGGTGAGACCCTCGGCATGTCCGGGGTCGACCATCTCGAGGCGCTGGCCGAGCACGTCGGGGTGGAAGGGCCGGGCGTGGTGGTGGCCCACGATGGGCCCATCGACGTCCCGGCCGGCCACCAGGCGGTGGCCCTCACCGCCGAGGAGGCGGCCCGTCACGGCTGGGAGCTGGTCCTTGCCGACCTCAACGACGAGTGGGCAGACTGGCCACGCCACGACCCCCTCAAACTGGGCCAGGTCCTGGAGAAACTCGCCAACACCGGGAAATGAGACGATGAACCCCTATCTCACGCTCGACGACGTCGATCTCGACGGCGTCGCCGTCCTGGTCCGATCCGACCTCAACGTCCCCCTGGAGAACGGAAAGGTCGGTGACGACTTCCGCATCAGGTCGGCACTGCCCACCCTGGACCGCCTGGTCGAAGCCGGCGCCGCGGTCAGCGTCTGCTCCCACCTGGGTCGCCCCGACGGGCCGGACCCGTCGCTGTCACTCGATCCGGTGGCCCGCCGCATGCGCGAGTTGACCGCGCACCGGGTCGGCTTCGAGCGGGGAGGGGAGATCACCGTCCTCGAGAACACCCGTTTCCTCGAAGGTGAGACCCGCAACGACGCCTCCGCCGCCGAGCGGCTCGCCGACGGATTCGACCTGTTCGTCCAGGACGCCTTCGGTTCGGTGCACCGCGCCCACGCCTCCACGGTCGGGGTGGCGGAGCGGGTGAAGTCGGTGGCCGGCCCCCTCCTCGACGCCGAGCTGCAGGCGCTGGGCCGGTTCCTATCCGAACCCGACCGCCCCTACACCATTGTCCTCGGCGGGGCAAAGGTCTCCGACAAGCTCGGGGTCATCGAGAACCTGTTGCCCAAGGTCGACCGGATGCTGATCGGTGGGGGAATGTGCTTCACCTTCCTCGCCGCCCGCGGATATGAGGTCGGCGACTCCCTCCTCCAGGAGGATATGGTCGACAAGGTCGCCGGGCTCTTCGACGGCCCCAACGGCCGCAAGCTCATCCTCCCGGTCGACATCGCCGTGGGCGAGGAGTTCTCCGCTGACACCAGCCGGACGGTGGTGGGCGCTTCGGAGATCCCCGCGGGCACCATCGGCCTCGATATCGGACCCGGCACCAGTGCCGGCTTCCGGGAGTTGATCGAGTCGTCGGCCAGCGTCTTCTGGAACGGGCCGATGGGTGTCTTCGAGTGGGAGACCTTCCGTCGGGGGACCGACCTCATCGCCCGGGCTCTCGCCGCCTGCCAGGGGTTCACCGCGGTAGGCGGGGGCGACTCCGCGGCGGCACTCCGCGTCCTCGGCCTGGAGAACACCGTATCGCACCTCTCCACCGGGGGTGGGGCGAGCCTGGAGCTGCTGGAAGGCAAGATTCTGCCCGGTGTCGCGGTTCTGGAAAGATGGGTGCAATGACAGACCGCACCCCGCTGATCGTCGGCAACTGGAAGATGAACGCCAACCATCTGGAGGCGATCCAGATGGTCCAGAAGCTCTCCTACCGGCTCGAGGCCGATGACTACCAGCGGGTCGAGGTGGTGGTGGCGCCACCGTTCACCTCACTGCGGTCGATCCAGGTGGTAGTGGAGCAAGACCGCATCCCCATCGCCCTCGGCGCCCAGAACGTCCATTGGGTCGACTCCGGCGCCTACACCGGCGAGATATCGCCGCCGATGCTGGCCAAGCTGGCGGTGAAACACGTGATCGTCGGTCACTCGGAGCGTCGGGAGCATTTCGCGGAGACCGACGACATCGTCAACAAGAAGGCCCAGGCAGTGCTCGCCGCGGACATGGCTCCCATCGTCTGTGTCGGAGAGACCCTCGAGCAGAGAGAGGCCGGCCAGGCCGAAGACGTGGTGACCAGTCAGGTCGGCGCCGCCGTCCGCGGGCTGTCGATCGAGGACGGGTCGGTGCTGGCCGTGGCCTACGAGCCGGTGTGGGCCATCGGCACCGGACGCACCGCCCTGCCCGACGACGCCGGGCTCATCGCCGGGCTGGTCCGCAATCAGTTGCGGGAAAGCCTCAACAGCCAGGTCGCCGAGCAGGTGCGCATCCTCTACGGCGGGTCGGTGAACCCGGGCAACATCAAGGACTTCATGGCCAAGACCGAGATCGACGGCGCACTCGTCGGTGGCGCATCACTCGACCCCGACCAATTCGCCGCCATCGTGAGGTATCGCATATGAGTCACACGCTGATCCTGTTGCGACATGGACAGTCGATATGGAACCTGGAGAACCTGTTCACCGGGTGGACCGACGTCGGGTTGACCGAGGAGGGAGAGGCCGAGGCCCGCATGGCGGGCCGGCTGATGAAGGAGGAAGGACTCGAGCCCGACATCATGTACACGTCGGTGTTGAAGCGGGCCACCGAGACCGCCGACCTGACCCTGGATGAGGCGGGATGGTCCGACATCCCCACGAAACGGTCGTGGCGTCTCAACGAGCGCCACTACGGCGATCTGCAGGGTCTCGACAAGAAGGAGACCGCCGACAAACACGGCGCCGAACAGGTGTTGATGTGGCGGCGGTCCTACGACACCAGACCGCCCGCCCTGGATACTGACGACTCCCGGCACCCCGCTCAGGACGACCTGTACGCGGACATCGACCCCGAAGACCTGCCTGCCGCCGAATGTCTGGCCGACGTAGTCGACCGGATGCTTCCCTACTGGTTCGACGAGATCGTCCCCGAGTTGTTTGCAGGCAAGACGGTGCTGATCGTGGCCCACGGCAACTCTCTGCGGGCGCTGGTGAAACACCTCGACGACGTCAGTGAGGACGAGATCGTCGGGCTCAACATCCCCACCGGGATCCCGCTCGTCTACACACTCGACGACGACCTGAATCCGATCGAGAGCCGCTACCTGGGCGATCAGGCGGCGGCCGAGGCAGCCGCCGAGGCGGTGGGCAAGCAAGCCGGCTAGTCCAAGGTCGGCACGACTGGTACAATGGCGTTCCCGCAAGTTGGCGGGGATTCCAGTGTCTGCGAGCTAATCGACCATGAACATTTTCACTGCGATCGCCATCGTCATCCACATCATCTTGTCCCTGGCCATCACCGCCCTGGTGTTGCTGCATTCGGGCAAGGGCGGAGGACTGTCCGATGTGTTCGGCGGGGGAATGTCGACGTCGAGCCTGACCGGCTCCACGGTGGTCGAGCGCAACCTGAGCCGGCTGACCGTGGCCGTCGGGATCCTGTTCGGGATCAGCACGTTCGCGCTCACCTTCATACTGAGCTAGAACA
>CAZYCX010000094.1:0-6840 GCA_964645875.1 uncultured Acidimicrobiaceae bacterium | reverse complement strand
AAACAACTCATAACCCGAAGGTCGCGGGTTCAAATCCCGCCCCCGCTACTACCGGAGGCCCTTGTATGAATGGGCCAGCGCACAGCCCTGGCCAGCGCAATGCCGGCCAGGGCTCCTCCTATTGACTGACGTGTGGTCGTGCTCGATGGCAGGGAATCGGTAGAAGGCCTTGGAGGAGCGTCAGCCGAGACAACTCAGCGAGAATCTCTCGACTCGCATCGTGAAGGTGCTCAAGTCGACCACGAGGGTGCCAATGGCGGTGAACCTCTCTCCAGTGGCTGGATTGTGCCAGACATCGGTGAGACCGAACGTGAAGATGTTTCCGTTCTCCACAGAATGAGCCGTACCGTTGACCATCTCGAATCCGCTGTCTGTGGTTCCGGTCCTCGAGTCCGTGACCACCGTGTTGTTTGGATGCTCGTGGATACGAAGCTCATGGTGGATAGTCACCTGATGATCCTCGCCTGAGCACGGGTTCACATCGGTGAAGGTGTTGGTGAAGCTGTCCGTGACCGGTGGGTCAGCTTTAGCCGGAAGGGCCAAACCGACCGATAGGAGAAACACAGCAGTAAGTACGAGCGACGTGCTCCTGCGGCTTCTCCCTCGGATGCGACCTGGGGTTGTGGTGGTTCGGGTGTGTTCCATGGCTACTCCTCCTAAGCCGGAGATCGTGCGACCTATCGTGGCCCCCGCACTTCAAAGAAACCTTCCCTCGGATTTAAGGAAAGCTTGAAGGAGGCGCTGTCTGCTTCGGTATGCGCCGACAACCGAGGGGTATGGTGAGCCGGAGCGACAAGAGGGGATCCGGGATGGAGTTCCGGGTATTAGGCCCCCTCACGGTTGTGCGGGAGGACGAGCCGCTCGAGCTCGGGGGCCTCAAGCAGCGGGCGGTGCTCGCCATGCTCCTCATGGACGTCAACCGGTTCGTATCGACCGACCGTCTGCTGGAGGCGGTGTGGGGAGACACCGGCGCCGCGCCACGTCACCGCCTTTGGGTGTACGTGTCCAACCTTCGATCCCTCCTAGAACCCGAACGTGAGCGGCCGGGATCGGGTGAGATTCTCGTGACCCACCCCTCCGGATATGAGCTCAAGCTCCGTGACGATGATCTGGATGCCACGCGGTTCGAGCGTCTGGTCGAGGAAGGCCGGGTCATGCTCGATACTGATCCCCTACGAGCTTCAGAGGTGCTGAGGGAGGCACTGGGAGAGTGGCGGGGACGGGCGTACGAGGACTTCACCTACCAGACGTTCGCCGAGAGCGAGATCCGCCGGCTGGAGGAGCTGCGTCTGCAGGCGGTCGAACTCCGTGTCGACGCCGATCTGGCGGCAGGCCGACACGAGACGCTGATCACCGAGGCCGAGGCGCTTGCCGAGGAACATCTCACACGGGAGCGATTCCGGGCCCAACATATGTTGAGTCTCTATAGATCGGGTCGGCAAGCGGAGGCACTACGGGCTTACCGCCGAACCGAGGGCTATCTCCTCGAGGAGCTCGGCATCGAACCCTCCCAGGAGCTTCAGGATCTGGAACTGGCCATCCTCGAGCACGACCCGCAGTTGGAAGCAGGGTCGAGCCGGGCCACCACGCAGCGTCTGGCCCTTCTCGTCACCGATATGGAGCAGTCGAACATGGCATGGGATCGCTGGCCCCAGGCCATGGCCGAGGCGCTCACCGTCCACGATCGCATATTGGGTGAGACGATCGAGGACTCGGGAGGCCGTGTGTTCAGGCACACCGGCGAGGGGGTGCTGGCGGTCTTCCCGGATGCGGTGGCGGCCGCCGACGCGGCGGAGAAGGCCCAGTTCCGATTGGCTGAGACCGACTGGGGCGAAATAGGGGAGGTGGCGGTCCGCATGGGCATCGATGTGGGAGAGGCGGAGTCCAGAGGCGGTGATTTCCACGGCCCTCCGCTGAATCGAGCTGCTCGCTTGGCGGCCGCCGGTCACGGAGGGCAAGTCCTCGTCTCCGCGGCCGCCCAGACGGAGATCGCGGCTTCGGGACCGGTGGGGATACAGATCCGCCAGTTGGGCGAGCACCTTTTGCGCGGGCTGGCATCGCCGCAGCGGATAGGTCAGCTTGTGTTCGTCGGATTGCCTGCCGACTTCCCGGACCTAAACGTTGACGCTCACCCCGTTCTCGATACGAGTGAGCCGCCCCTCCCTCTCCCGGGATACGAGCTCCGCTCACCGATCGGAAAAGGCCCCCTCGGAGTTCTATGGGGCGCCTTCCAGCCCTCGGTGGGAAGAGAGGTAGCCATCAAGGTGATCCGCCCTGATCTGGCGGGTCATCCCGGGTTTGCGAGAGGCTTCGAAGCGGAGGCCCGCACCATCGCCCGGCTGGCTCATCCTCACATCGTGCCGCTCATCGACTTCTGGCGAGATTCCCAAGGCGCATATCTGGTCTTTCAACTTCTTCCTGCCGGTTCCTTGAACGATCTGTTGGCCACCGGGGAAGTGGAGTCCAGCGCAGCCCGGCGCGTCCTCCGGCAGGTAGGTGAAGCGCTCGACCATGTCCACGCCCACGACGTAGTCCATCGAGACATCCACCCGGCCAACGTGCTCCTGGACACGGCCGGCAACGCCTACCTGTCAGAGTTTGGGATCGCCGCTCGGCTCATCGATCCAGAACTGGTGGGCTCTGGCTCGGCGGCATCCAAATACCGCGCTCCGGAGCAGAAGAGAAGCGGCCCTTCTCCGGCGGCCGACCGTTATGCGCTGGGGGTACTGGCCTCGGACCTGGTGGGAGGGGACCCCGACGTCGACGCCGTGATCGGGAGGGCCACCGCCCCCGATCCCGAGGACCGCTATCCGAGCGCCGCCGCCTTCTTCACCGAGTTGGAGAAGGCGCTGGGAGACGAGCCGGCTGTCTTGGAGCGGCCGCCGATCATGCGCAACCCCTACAAAGGTCTGCGGGCGTTCGACGAGAGCGACGCAGCCGACTTCTACGGTCGAGATGAGCTGGTCTCGACGTTGTTGGCGGCGGTTGAGCGGCATCGATTCGTGACGGTGGTGGGTCCTTCCGGATCCGGCAAGTCGTCGGTGGTTCGGGCAGGACTTCTGCCCGCTCTGGCATCTGGGGCGTTGCAGGGATCGGAGCAGTGGTCATGGGCGGTGCTGACTCCGGGGTCGCATCCCGTCCAATCCCTCGTCCAGACTTTGAAGGGGCTTGCTCCGGCCTCTATCGCGCTGGGCGAGAACGTCTCGACCAGCGGTATGGCAGATGTCTTCGAGCGGGTGATGTCCGACATGCCAGGTGAGCTGGTCCTGGTGCTCGATCAGTTCGAGGAGTTGTTCACCTTGGTCGATGACCAGGAGCGACGTCATGCCTTCCTCGAGCTATTGGTGGAGGCTGTGGAAGCGGAGCACAGTCGTGTCCGGGTCGTGGCGACACTGCGAGCCGACTTCTATCACCGGCCCCTCGCTCTCGACCGAGTCGGTCGTCTGGTGCGAGACGGGCTGGTCACGGTCCTGCCTCCAACTTGGGACGAACTGGTGGAGATGATCACCCACCCCGCCAACGCGGTCGGGCTCCGATGGGAACCCGGACTTCCCGAACGTATCGCCCAGGAGGTCATCGACCAACCTGGGGGCCTGCCGCTGCTTCAGTTTGGACTCAGCGAGCTGGTCGAGCGACGGCGGGGTGAGGTGCTCACCAGCTCGGATTACCAGCGGGTGGGCGGTGTGGCGGGGGCTCTGGCCAACCGAGCAGAAGCTCTGTACGGGCAGATGACACCTATCCAACAAGACGCAGCACGGCAGTTGCTGCTGCGGCTGGTGACCGTGGACGAGGAGACCGAGACCACCCGGCGTCGAGTGAGACGCAGTGAGTTGGAGTCGCTCGACCTCGACCGACAAGAGCTCGAATCCGTGCTGGAGGCCCTCACTGCCGAGCGGCTCCTCCTGGGTGACCGGGACCCGATCACCCGGGGACCAACCGTGGAGGTCGCGCACGAAACCCTGCTCGTCGAGTGGCGTCGGCTGCGGGAGTGGATCGACCAGCAGCGGGAATCCCTGCTCATGGGCCGCCGACTCCGAAGGGCGATCGAGGAGTGGACCCAGGCGCAACGGCATCCCGACTGTCTGCTGACAGGTTCCCGGCTGGCCCCATTCTTGGCCTGGGAAGCCACCGCCTCGCTGACCACCACAGAGAAGGCTTTTCTGGAAGCTTCGAGGAAGAGGGACGATGCAGAAGAAACTGCACGGACCCGTCGACGTCGGGTTCTGACCGGGGTCCTGGCAGGGGCGGGCCTCGTGGCCGCGGCGCTTGCCACCGTGGCGCTGATTCAGGCCCAGAGAGCCGGCGAAGAGGCCGAGCGAGCAGTTGCAGCCGAAGAACAGGTCCGGGCGGAAGCCAACAGAGCGCGGGCTGGCGAGCAGCTGGCTCGCTCGAGGGAACTGGCGGCATCAGCAGTCAATGTGCTGGACGAGGATCCCGAGCTCAGCGTCCTCCTCGCCTTGGCGGCGGCGGAAGATGCGGAGCCCACGTTCGAAGAGGTATCGGCGCTCCACGAGGCGGTCCAACGCCATCGAACCCTGCGAACCATCACCTGGCCGGCCGAGTGGGGAATGGCCAACTCACTGGCAGGATCCATCGGTCCCAACGGACGCTATTTGGCCGTCTCGGGAGGACGACATCGGATGGCCGTATGGGACATCGACGCCGGGATCGAAGAGCCCATCTGGTCGTTCGAGCTGCCCTGGCCCGACCACGCGAAAGTCGTTCCCCGCTTCACCGACGACGGCTCCCGGGTGGTGGCGACCGCAGCCTGGTTCAACCTGGTGGAGCCGCCGACGGCCTGGCCCGAGCCGCCAGACGAGGTGGGTGTCTACGTCTTCGACACCAAGACAGGACGAATCATCCGCCAAATCCGAGGCCCGAACTGTCCATTCAACGACCTGAAACAGTCGTCTCGCTTCCTGGACCCGGCCGGGCTCGTCGTCGCCACCGCCCCGTCGGCTGAGGACTGCTCGCTCGACCAGGTCGATGTCTGGCTGCTGGATCTGGAGACCGGGGAGAGCCGCCTGGCCTACCAGAGGCCGAGCTTCGCGGGCCATGGCTGGGACATACCCATGTCACTCAGCGACAACGGCAGGCTGTTTGCCTTCAGTGAGGGCCCGACGAGCAGAGTCGTCGATCTCGAATCAGGGGAGGTGATCTTCGACACGCCCGCCGGAAGCAACGCTCGGCTGAACCGAGATGGCACTCTGCTGCTGACGAGCAGTCAGAGCGCCGTCGAGCTGTGGGAACTCGAATCGGGGGTACGGCGATGGAGATTCGAGATACCCGCGGCGAGCCTGGACTACTGGTTCAATGTGGATGAGAGCCTCGTCTACGGCGGAGGATTCGACGGGACCGTCCAGGTGTTGGACGCACGAACGGGAGAGCCGGTCCACCAGCTAAACGGCCACCCCACCGCAACCTGGTTCCACTCGATGACCAGCGACAACGCGCGGTTGGCCAGCTTCGCTCCGGACCGGACGATACGAGTGTGGGATGTCGCGGCCCGGGTGCGTGGTGAGATCGCCGGATTCGACTTACCGGGTCGTCCGGTGCTGCAGGGCGGCAACCTCGTCGACGGACGGGTCGCCATGATCACATATCCCCAAGAGCAGAGGGACTTCCTTCCGGCTCCAGGTCGCGCTCCGGAACCGCTTGCCGTGCCCGGGGAAGTGGTCGTGTTGGACACACGGGCGGGTGGTGCCGCAAAGAGCTTCCCAGGCTATGGAGGCCGAATGGTGCGGCTCTCACCCGACGGAAGGCAACTCGCCGGTCAGCCCTTTCCGGCACCGGGTGTGGTTGGCCCCGTGCACATACGCGACGTCGACAGCGGTGAGGTGCTCGTTGAGCTGGAGGGCCTCTGTGGTTGGGACATCAACGAGCTCAGACCCGGTGCGGACTGTGTTGGGGATCTCCGGACCCTCGGGCAGCTCGGCTGGCTCGACTTCTCCCCCGATGGGTCGATGCTGGCGGTGAGCGGACAGACCGCGGGCGTCTGGGATGCACAGACCGGTCAACTGCTCGTCCAGCTCGACCCGACGTCAGACATCGCGGTTCTCAGGTTCAGCCCCGCCTCGGATCTATTGGTGATGGCTACAGATTCGGTGAGCGTGATGGAGACCGAGACCTGGTCTGAGATCGCCCACATCCCTGTGCATGGGGCCTGGTGGGACCTCACATTCACCGAGGACGGCTCCCGGCTCCTGGCTGTGGACATTCGCGAAGGGATCATTGCCATTGACACCAACACGTGGGAGTACATCGGAGGCTCCTTCCCGCTCGCTGGTCATCAGGACCGCGATCTTGATGTGAGCAGCGACGGATCGATGATCGCCACCGGCGGCCCCGATGGGTTCGTCCGGATCTCGGACGCCGAGACAGGTGAGCTCCTGCAGGCGATTCCGGTGGCTTTCCCCGCAGGCTCCCAGGCGGTGACCATTGCAGAGTTCCTCGATGACCGGCGGCTCTTCATCGCCGGCGGAGACGACTCGGCGGCGATCGTTACCACCGACGTCGCCGAGCTCATCGAACTGGCTCGCTCCAGGCTCACTCGAGGTTTCTCAGCGGCCGAATGCGAGACCTTCAACTTCGGGGACGAATGCCCCACCCTCGAGGAACTGCGCGGGGAATAGCCCTGCCCCATCCCAGTTCCGAGCACTGCTTCTTTATCTCGTGGCTCCAATGTTCGCCTCACCGCTGCCAGGTCACGGTCAAGCCAGCTGCTCGCGACGTCTCAGCCGGGTGCGAGCCTCACCAGATCCGTTGCATCCTCGCCGGCTCGAAAACGGGAGTGATCGTCAGCGGGATGGCTCGGCTGGTGCCGAACTGGTGCCCAATCGC
>CAZYCX010000093.1:0-7218 GCA_964645875.1 uncultured Acidimicrobiaceae bacterium | reverse complement strand
TCCGAACCGAGCGGACCATCGGAGACCCCGACGTGTTCCTCGCCGAGATCGCCCGGGCGCGGATCAACGGCTACGCCATCGACGACGAGGAGAACGAACAGGGGGGGCGTTGCGTAGCCGTTCCCATAAGAGGCTCGAATCCCAAAGCGGCACTCAGCCTCAGCGCACCCAGCTCCCGGCTGTCGATCGCAGACGCCGAGAATGTCGCTCAGGTGCTGGACGCCACGGCGAAGCTGATCGCTGAGGAGATCGCGTGAACGAGCTGGCTCGCATGACCACGATCGAAGCCGAACAGGCTCTCTCGAAGGCACGTTTGGCCGTCATCCCGGTGGGGTCGTTGGAACAGCACGGGCCCCATCTGCCGTTGATGACCGACTCCGGCGTTGCCGAGGCCCTCGCCCGTCGGGTCGTCGACGAGCTCGGTGACGATGCGGTCTTGCTTCCTGTCATCGGATACGGACTGTCGGAGCACCATCTCGATTTCGCCGGAACGATCACTCTGCGTCCGAACACGATGCTCGGCCTGTTGGCAGACATCTTCGAGAGTCTCCGTCACCATGGGCTGAGACGGGTGCTCGTGGTCAACGGTCACGGGGGGAACATCGATCTCATTCGTATCGCCGCCCGCGACGCTCGCCGCGACCACGGGATGATGGTCGCCTCCGTGATGTGGGCCGTTGTCGCTGCCGACATCGCCCGGGAGAGAGCCTCCAGTCCGGCGTACGGACATGCCTGCGAGATCGAGACTTCGGTGATGATGGCGCTGATGCCGGGCGAGGTGAGAAACGACCGGATCGCGGCGGGTGGGAGACACACCCACGATGAGCTCACCGAGCCGCCCGGCGGCAGCGTCGACGAGCCGGTGTGGCTCCATGAGTGGTCCGACGACGGGGCCATCGGCCGGCCCGACCTGGCCAACGAAGACGATGGGGCTGAGATCGTAGGTCAGGTCGTCGAGCGAGTCGTGGGCTACGCGCGCCGGATGACCCGACGCGAGCCAGGGGGAGGAGCCCGGGATGAGTGAGCGAACGATTCGGCTTCTGATCGCCAACGAGTGGGTCGAGGGTCGAGGCGGATCATCCGACGAGCTGACCAGCCCCGCCACCGGTGAGAAGATCGCTGTCCTGCATAGAGCCAGCCAGGACCAGATCGATCGCGCGGTGGAGGCAGCCTGGTCTGCGCACAGAGAGCTCGGCTCGATGACCGCCTTCGAGCGTGGCGCACTCACCAACCGGGTGGCCGATCTCATCTCGGAGCGGGCCACCGAGATTGCCCGCGATCTCTCCTTGGAGAACGGCAAACCGATGACTGCCGAGGCGCTGCCCGAGGTCGAGGCTGCGGCGGAGATGTTTCGCGACGCCGCAGAGGGAGTGAAGCGTCTCGAGACTTCCGTCATCCCGAGCAGTGATCCCGACAAGAGGGTCTTCACGCTTCGCCAGGCCCGCGGCGTCTACGGGCTCCTCACGCCATGGAACTTCCCCGCCACCATCCCCAGCGAGTATCTCAGCGCCGGATTGGCTACCGGAAACGGGATGGTTTGGAAGCCATCCGAGCTCACACCGCTCACGGCGATGCACCTGGCCCAATGTTTCGTCGACGCCGGCGTGCCACGCGGAACGGTCAACCTCTTGCTGGGTGAGCCCTCTGAGATCGGAGGAGGCATCGTCTCGCACGATGGCGTAGTGGCGATCGGGCTCACCGGAAGCAGCAAGACCGGCGAGATCGTGGCGAAGGCCGCCGCCGGGAAGCCGCTCCTGTTCGAGCTGGGCGGCAATTGCCCGGTGATCGTCTTCGACGACGCCGACATCAGTGTGCTGATCGACAAGATCGGCTTCGGCTGTTTCGCCAACGCTGGTCAGATATGCGACTCGGTGGAGCGAATCCTCGTCGAGCGCTCGATGCAGGATGCCCTCGTCGAGGGTCTGAAGGATCATGCGCAGAGCATCCATCTCGGTTCGCCGTTCGACGACCAGACGACCATGGGACCCGTCATCGCCGAGGTTGGCGCCTCACGAATCGACACCCACATCGAAGATGCGGTCAGCCGCGGGGCGGTGGTGGTCACCGGTGGCGAACGGGTGTCCGGCCACCCCACCAACCTCTATTACGCGCCCACGGTCATCAACGACATCGCCCCGGGCATGCTGATCGAGTCCGACGAGACCTTCGGCCCGGTCGCCGCCGTGATGGGCTTCGACGACGAGGACGAGGCGATCAGGCTCGCCAACCGGTCGAGCACCGGGCTGGTGGGGAGTGTCTTCACCACCAACATCGGCCGTGCGATGAGGGTCGCCGAGGCTCTCGAGACGGGGGTGGTCAACGTCAACGAGTCGACGGCCTACTGGCAGCCTCACACTCCCTTCGGGGGGTACTCCGGAAAGAAGAGCGGGACGGGCCGCATCGGGGGGCGATGGAGCCTGATCGAGATGACCCAACTCAAGACGATCAATCTCGATATCACATGACCCCCGACCGCAACCCCCGATCGGACCTGTTCGTGATCGAGCAAAGGATAGACCTATGACATCTTCGAGCGCCCCCCGGCGCGACGACAACTCCGCTGATCTCAGGGCACGCGCCTCGTCACTGTTCCCAGGGGGTGTCAACTCCAACGTGAGGCTCCTCGGCCCTCCGGTCTTCTTCAGGGAGGGAAAGGGCTCGCGTCTTTGGGACGTGGAGGGCAACGAGTACATCGACTACCTCCTGGGGCAGGGTCCCAACTTCCTCGGGCACGCTCCGGACCGCGTCCTCGGCGCCGTCGAGGCGGCCAGCCGCAAGGGAATGGTCTACGGCGCCCAGCACGTCTACGAGGTAGAGGCCGGTGAGAGACTGCTCGAAGCCGTTGGCTGGGCCGACAAGGTCCGCTTCGGGGTGTCCGGAACAGAGGCCGTTCAGGCCGCGTTACGGGTTGCCCGGGCGGCGACGGGCCGGGACAGGTTCGTCCGGTTCATCGGCCACTATCACGGCTGGCTCGACAACGTGCTGGCGAGGTTCGAGGGCGGCTCGGCGGTGTCGGCCAGCCGCGGCCAGCTCGACTCCCACCTCGGCGACTCCTTCACCATCCCCTGGAACGATCTCGACGCCGTGGAACGGCTGCTCGATGAGCACGGCGACGAAATCGCCGCGGTGCTCATGGAGCCGGTGATGCTCAACGCCGGATCCATCGAGCCGGGTCATGGCTATCTCGAAGGGGTGAGAGCGGCATGCGACCGACACGGCGTCGTCCTGATATTCGACGAGGTGATATCGGGGTTCAGGGTCGCTCTCGGCGGCGCCGCCGAGCGATATGGAGTGACTCCGGATCTGGCCACCTACGGAAAGGCGATGGCCGGCGGCTGGCCGGTCTCGGCGTTCGCCGGCAGGGAAGGGCTCATGGATGACATCGGAACCGGTGCGATCAACCATTCCGGGACATTCAACGCCTCCGTGATGGCCTGTGCCGCGGTGATCGCCGCCATCGACTGTCTCACCGAAGACCCCCCATACGAGACCCTCGACCGGCTTGGCGAGAGCCTCCAGAGCGGGCTCGCGGAGCTGGCGAAGACACACTCTGTCCCGCTCAACCTTCAAGGCTTGCCCATGGCGTTCCATGCCGGGATCGGCAAGGGTCCCATCGCCAGCTATGAGGACCTGGGCCGTCTCGACGCCGATGCCTATCAGGCGTTCGTCGACCACCTGATCGACAAAGGTGTGTGGGTGGCAGGACGGGGCATCTGGTATGTATCCGCCGCCCACACGGATGACGACGTCGAAGAGACCCTGTCCCGGGTCGACGAGGCCATGGGGAGCTTCGTCTCGTGAGCCGGGTCGGCATCGTCGGGATGTGGCATGAGACCAACACTTACTCGCCCCGCGTCACCACACGCGGCGACTTCGAGGCCCACGAGCTCCTCACCGGACGTGAGCTCTTGGATCATCACACCGGCGCCGAGTCGGTCGTCGGCGGGTTCATCGCCGGGACCGGTGATCACGAGGTGGTTCCGGTCTTCTCCGCCGGTGCCTGGCCGGCGGGGCCTCCCGATGAGGAGACGGCTGCATGGCTGCTCGATCGTCTCGCGGAGGAGCTGCAGAGGGCCGGTGAATTGGAGGGCGTTCTGGTCAACCTCCATGGAGCCATGGTGGCTCGGGGGCGTCCCGACTTCGAGCGAGACACGCTGGAGGTGGTGAGAAAGCACGTCGGAGACGTGCCCATCGTGTGTGTACTCGATTTCCACGGGAACCCTTCGCCGGAGTTCGTGGCTCTCGCCGACGTCGTGATCTGCTACGACACCTACCCACATGTCGACATGTTCCAGAGAGGCCGTGAGGCGGCTGAGCTCTTGGGTCGCCTCCTCGAAGGGGAGAGGCTGCGTACGCGGATAGGGAAATACCCGCTGCTGGTGTGCCCGCTGGCACAAGCCACCGAGACCTCACCCATGCTGGACGTCATCGAGACGGCGAAGTCCCTCGCCGACGAGCTGAACCTTGAACGGGTGTGTGTGGCGGGAGGGTTCGGGTACGCCGACGTGGAACGAGCCGGGATCAGCGTGCTCGTCACTTGCCACGTCGATCAGCAGCAAGCAGCCCGAAGTCTCATCACCGGGGTGCTCGATGAGATCGGCTCGATGGCTGACCAGTTCGAGGTGTCCCGGCCGAGCCCTGCGGAGGCGGTTACGCAGGCTCGAGCCGCGACAGAACACCCTGTGGTGCTAGCCGACGTCGCCGACAACATCGGCGGGGGCTCATCGGGCGACGGCACCGCGATCCTCAGCGAGCTCCTGGATCAAGGTGTGGCCGGAGCCCTGGTGATCGTCGCCGATCGTGAGATGGCCGAGCGAGCGCATCAGGCGGGTCAAGGCAAACGGGTCGAGGGCATGCTGGGCGGCAAGACCGACGATCTGCACGGGCCCCCGGTCTTCGTGACCGGTGAGGTGCGGAAACTCTCCGACGGTGTGTACAAGTCACAGGGCAGTTGGGGCGCCGGTCTGCAGTTCTCGATGGGTCCCACTGCGTGGCTTTCCGTCGAGGGCAATGACGTGGTCGTCACCTCAAAGCCGACACCGCCATTTCACGTCGAACAGGTGACCCATCTTGGTATCGACCCGGGCAATGCTCTGGTGATCGTCGCCAAGGGCGCCGTGGCCTGGAAGGCTGCCTATGGAGACGTGGCGAGATCGGTGATCGAGGTCGACGCTCCCGGGGTGTGCCCGGTAGATCTGGCTCGATTGCCCCGAGAGACTGTCCCGATGGGATATCCATGATGAAGGTCACGTTGCTCCGATGAGGCTCCTACGGGTGAGGACGGAGGAGGGGCCTCAGCTCGTGACCGTCAGCGACGACCTGGTGAAGTCAGTTGAGGTGGTGAACGGCGAGGCGACGGTCGGTCAACCTCTGGGCGAGGTCGAGAGGTTCGCCACGCTACCGGTCGTAAGCCCGTCGAAGATCATCGGGATCGGTCTCAACTACCGGGATCACGCGGCTGAGGCCGGGGCTGACCTTCCCGAGTCTCCACTGACATTCGCCATCTACCCGAGTGCGGTCATAGGCCACGAAGCGGCCATTCGTATTCCCACAGGAGTGGCCCAGGTCGATTACGAGGCCGAGCTCGGCGTGGTCATGGGGAGAGAGGCTCGTGATGTCTCCGTCGACGAAGCCCTGTCGTATGTGTTCGCGTACACATGTGTCAACGACGTCTCGGCACGCGACGTGCAATTGAAGGAGGGTCAGTGGACCAGAGGGAAATCCTTCGACACCTTCTCCCCCGTAGGGCCATGTTTGACGACGAGGGAGGAGATCTCCGATCCACAGGGACTGTCGATCGTGTGCCGGGTGGACGGGGAGACCCGCCAGGACAGCTCCACAGCTCAAATGGTGTTCTCCGTGGCAGAGATCGTCAGCTTCGTCTCGGCCGGCACGACCCTGTTTCCGGGAGACTTGATCGCCACCGGGACTCCCTCGGGCGTCGCATTGGGCCAACCCGAACCCGCCTGGCTCTCACCGGGTGCCACGGTCGAGGTGGAGATCGAATCGATCGGGATCCTCCGAAACACCGTGGTTGACTCGATCAGTACTTCAGGAGAGTCTTGATCACACTCGAGACCCGGAGGCTGACATCCGGGTCGATGGTTCCCAGTCGATGTACCAGTCGTCTCCGGTTGATCGATCTGAGGAGCTCGCATTGGATGTAGCTGGTCTCGTCGAGGCCGGACTCGTCAGTCGGCTCCACCTCGACGTGAAGCGAGAGACCCTGTCGGGTCGTGGTCAGCGGCGTCACGATCACAAAAGGGAACGCTGGTCCGAAGGTAACGGGCGGGCCTAGTACCAGCGCCGGGCGATGGGCGGCCGGCTCTCCTCGATATGGCTCACCGAAATCGACGAGCCAAAGGTCATCGATCGATGCCATCTGCCATCGATGTCGATTCTGCCTCGGCGAGATAGGCCTTCCAGGCGTGCTCGTCGGATCTGAGCTCTGCGAGCTCGGCCGCAACCTGATGGGCGAATCGTTGCCTCCCGAGCGCTTCGGTGGCGTCGCGGATCGTCTCGATGAGCGACCTCCCCGATTCTCTGCTGAGAGCCTGAAGCCGAGCATGAGTGTCGGTGTCGACCCGGATCGTGGTAGTTGCCATTGGCTTGAGTCTACATAATGTAGACATAAAGGCCTACAACAGGTGTCTCCGTTCTACTCAGGACTCGGCAAGTCTCTCCGGTGTCGATCGAGTCAGCGGTCGACCACCGATGAGTCCGTTCTCGCCGTCAAGGCGGGCAACGAGAGAGGCACCGTCCGGGGGACGGTGCCTCTCGGTTGCATCGCGATGGGCCTATCGGTTGGAGACGAGGCTGGCAATACACAGACCCTGGTTCTTGAAACCGAAGTCGGCGTATCCACCCTTGCGGCAGTCGTCCATGGTTGCCGGTGTCGGCGCCACCTCGCCGATCGCGAAGTTCGACACATGAACGTCGTAGGCAGGTGTCCCCGGCCCGTAGTTGAACATGTTGACGATGACCTCGCCCAGGGTGGTGGAGTCGAGGCCCGGGAGGGTCTCCGCCACGCCGTCGACGGAGACCACGAATTGGTCGTTGTCGACGTCGAGCACGATCTCGAGTGTGGCCCACTCGCCGGATGCCACGCCTGCCCCATGCGGCACCCAATCGCCGATCGAGGAGTCCCAGAGACGCCAGCCGGTGAATCCCTCATCGACATCCTGGTGGTACTCGATGATGGGGAAGGCTGTCCTCTCA
>CAZYCX010000092.1:0-7361 GCA_964645875.1 uncultured Acidimicrobiaceae bacterium | reverse complement strand
GAATCCCTCATCGACATCCTGGTGGTACTCGATGATGGGGAAGGCTGTCCTCTCACCGAGATCATCGTGGCCCACGCCCCAGAGTCCGGCACGGATGTCCTGGCCGTCCCACGCCGGGTCGATGTAGAGGTCTGCTCGTAGGGCGGCCGCACCCGGGGTCTGACGTAGCAGACCCTCGGTGTAGAAGAAGCTGGAGCCGTCCGACCTGTTGTCGGGGTCGACCCGCATCTCGAGGACGTTGTCGCGGCCGTCGAAGCCAACTGACTCGAACCCACCTGAGGGCACTGCCCGGTCGACGACCCAGTTGGCGTCCAGTTCCTCCTGGGTCAGTGGGATCTCGTCGTAGTCGATGGTCGGCACCGCCAGCGCGGTAGCGGTGAAGAGTGCCAGAGCCGCGACCACCGCCACGGTCACGATCGGGGTTTTCCTGTTCATTGACTTCCCTTTCCTGCGCTCGAATCGGGGTCGGGAGCCTCTCCGTCGGAGATGGGCTCCTTCTCCCCGTATCGGACAGAAGCGATCGGCCTTGAGCCCGATGGCCCGGTCCAAGGCCGGTTGAATGACCCTCGGGTGGGCAAGTCAGCGACTGCAGCGTGTCAGACGTATCGCCGTGTTACTCAGCTGGGGCGATCCCGGTCACCACGTGGTAGCGGTGCCTCCAACCCGTCTTCACGGTGTCGACCTCGGTGTCGGCGTAGCCCAGCTCGAGGAGTCGGGCAGTCAGTGACTCGACGTCTGTCGGGTTGAGCCCGTGCCCGTCCTTTCCCTCTTTGATCATCCCCTCCACGATGTGGAGGCGCCCGCCCGGCGCCAGCACCCTGAGGATCTCTCTCAATCCCGCATCCCGGTCGGCCCAGTGGTGGAACGAGGCGACGTTGGCCACCACGGTGAAACGGTCGTCGGGGAAGGGGAGCTCTTCGGCCGAGCCCACCCGCACCTCGGCCGTGGGGACGCGCTTGGCGGCCCGGGAGACCATGGACGGGCTGGGGTCCACCCCTGCGACCTGGGCGCCTGTGGCTACGGCGTGCTCGAGGGCAGCTCCCGGCCCGCAGCCGACGTCGAGGAACCGGTCGTCGGCGGTGAGTGCCGCCAGCTCGACGGCGGTGAGGTTGCTCTTGGGGTTTCGATTCACGAGCGAATAGAGCCACGCCCTCAGCGGTGACCATCGCTCGATCTCTTCGATCGTCATGGGCGCACAGGCTACGTATGCGGTCGGGACCCGTCGCTGCGCGGCAAGAGCCCCGGTCGGCGAGCGTGTCAGCCGGGCCAGACTTCATGTCGGGAACACGTCGGGGAAGTCGCAGCGATGCCGATCGGGAGAAAGCGTGAGGCTCCTAGTCTCTGCCCGCCCGGTTCGTCCCTGGTTGTCGCCGTGAGCTCGCTCCGAGTGCTGGCCCTGGCGAGGTGTGCACGCCGTCCTGTTCGCGTGAGGATCTGGACTCCAAGAAATACGCCCCCAAAGTCCCGGCCAAGGCTGCGAAGACGATCACCGAGAACACCGCCAGGACCACATCGAGCACCTGGGCGAAACCGTCGGGTTGCTGAAGCGGTTCACCCGTTATCGCTGCCAACGCCGCGGCATGGAGGGCGTGCCCGTATTGGTCATACACGGCGAACTCGTACAGCAGCTGGCTGCTTCCGAGGATGGTGATCGCCGAGATCACCGCCAGCCATCCCACCCTGTTGCCTACCAGGCCGCGGGCCGAGCGCGAGGAGCGAACCGCCGAGGAAAGCACGCGCCCGGTGCGAAGAATGCGAAAGGCCCAAAAGAGGCGGAGGATCCTGAGGAAGGGAAGCACGAAGAAGAGCATCTGCCACCAGTTCTTCCGTAGAAACGCCGCCGTGTCGGGAGCCACCCACAGCCGGAAGACGAACTCAGCTACGAAACTGACCCACAGCAGCCAACCAGTGATGGTGAGACCGGTGCTGAGAGTGCTGCCAGGGTCGGCCATCGACTCGGCGAAGACCACCAGCAGGAAGAGAATGGCCAGCGCGCTCATGACTGGTGTCAGTCGGTCGAGGAGCTCGTCAGCCCACTGCTGGCGCACCACGACATCAGATTGCGTCATTTGCTGCATCCCCCCTCGTCCGCCGACACCGTGATCACACTTCGAAGCCCTCACCTCGCCATACCCGACTGAGAACGGCGGCAACCGGTCGGTGAGGCTAGCGGTTACCGGCTCCCGGGCGGTACGGACGAGGCGGTGACTCCAAGCTCGTATACAGGATCACCACTCGCTGAGCAGCCAAACCTCTGGCTCCCATGAACCGGCCCCCACCTCGGCGAAGAGCGTGACCGCGTCTGTGAGCGCCTGCTTCGCCTCCTCGTCCGCGCCGGCTTGGTGGTGGAGGTCGGCGAGGCGGTTGCGCAAAGCCGCCTCGCGGTGCCGATGACCGGTGGCCAAGGCCAGCTCGACTGCCTCCTCGACCAGAGGGATCGCGGCGTCGACATCGCCGGCGGTTCCCAGCAGCTTGGCCTTGGTGTTGAGCGCACCCATCCGATCCAATTCACTGTCTCCGGCCAGTTCGAGAGCCCGGTCGATGTGTTCCATCGCCGACATCGAGTCGGTCTCGACCACGGCGAGGGTGGCTTCGGCCCGAGACAACTCTCGCTCGTTACCGCTCTCTTCGGCTGCTGCCAAGGCCTTCTCGGCCATGCGGACCGCCCCGTCCCGAGAACCCGTGCGGTGATGGAGCAGGGCCCAATCGGCATAGAGAGCGACGGGACTGGGGTGAGCCGACTCGGCGCGGGCGAGGCTCTCCTCGGCGAGAGCGAACCGACCGAGCAACCTGTGAACCTGCCCGATGCGATGCTCGACCAATGCCAGTGTCTCCCCGTCGCTCTGGGAGGCGGCGGATCGCAGCTCCGTCATCGCCCTCTCGTAGTCGCCGTCGGCCATCGCCAATTCGCCGAGGGAGAGATGAAGCTCTCCTGAATCCTCGGCTCCGAGGCCGATCGCCGACTCGTACAGCATCCGTGCCTCCGTACTGGCGTACGCGTTGCGGGCCAGGTCTCCGGCACGCCGATACCATCCGGCGGCTTCCGGACTTCCTGCGACGTAGTGGTGGCCGGCGATCGCCGCCGCCATCCGGGCATCGTCAGCCGCCCGGGGGAGCTCGGCCAACACCTGGGCTGCCCGCTTGTGGAGTAGCCGACGTCGGATCAGGGAGGTGCCCTCGTAGACCAGTCTCTCCGCGGCGTCCAAGGCGAACCCGATCCCTTCATCTCCCGGGAGATCCCGGAGCAAGCCGGCCGAAATGAGCTCTTCGACCGCTTTCACCACCTCGTCTTCGGAACGGCCACTGACGGCGCGGAGCATCCCGGCATCACGGCTCGTCCTGAGGACGGCCGCCGCGGATAAGACCTGCCGGGCGAGATCGCTGAGACCTGCCCTACGGTCCTCGATGTAGCGGATCACCCCTGGCATCCTCGCCTCCCCCGGATCCGCGTCAAGGGCTTCGAGGACGAGGAGAGGTATACCGCCGGTGGACTCCACGATTGTTCGAGACTGCTCGGGATTGGCGCGGTCCTGGATCTGGTCGGGCTGGAGCGGTGTCAGCGCCACCAGCTGCTCGGTCAGGGAGGCGATCTCTGCCGCCCTACTCCGCGTTCTCTCTTCGGTTCGGATGGCCAGGAGGAGCAACATGGGGAGTGGGGAGATCCTCGCTGCGAGGAAGCCGGTGAGCCTCATCGAAGCCGTGTCGAGCCACTGGGCGTCGTCGATCGCCATGACCACGGGTCTCACCGAAGTCGCCAGTCTCATCAGCTCCTGAACCGCCTCCAAGAATCGAAGATCCCCCAGAGGATCGGTTCGTGGTGGGGAGCGTCGGTCGGACAGGGCGGGCATGATGCGGCCCAGCTCCTCCCGCACCCATTCGGACACCTCCAGTGACTCCTCGTCGACCAATCGCAGTGCCTGATCTATCACCGAAGAGATCGCGGCGTAAGGGACACCTTCCTCCATACGCGACGCCCGTCCCGTCATCACTGAGTGGCCCCAGGAGTCGGCGATCGCTGCCAGTTCCTCCAACAACCTGGTCTTGCCCATCCAGGAGTCACCGGTCAGGGCCACGACCCTCCCGCTCTGTTTCGAGCCGTCGAGGGCTTCCCGCAGTGTTTCGATCTCCATCTCGCGGTCGATGAGCTTGGGCCGGGAGGACCCAGCTGGGGCGGGTCGAGCCTGAGGGAGTCTCCGCTGACCGGGCGGAGGGGGCAGGTCTTCGTCGAGGATCGCCTCGTAGAGCTCGGTGGTCTCTTCGAGCGGCGGCACCCCAAGCTCACGGTCGAGGAGACCGACGAGGTCGCGATAAGCGGCGACTGCGGCAGGCCTGTCGCCTGCCCAGGCGTGAAGCAGCATGAGGAAGCGATGGGCGGGCTCATGCAGCGAGTCCACGGCCAGCCAGCGGTTGACTGCGCCGATAGCGCCTGGATAGTCTCCGCCGGCCGCCCTCGCCACCCCGAGCCGACGAAGGGCTTCCCCGGCGCGAAGCCTGAGTGACTCACCCACCGAACGCACCCAGTCCTCGAACTCTGGGGCATCCCGAATCGAGAACCCCTCGAGGAAGTCGCCGCGGTAGAGGGCGAGTACCTGTGTGAGGTGAGGGATGCAGGCCGGGCACACATCGTGCGCATCGTGGCCATGGTCGAAGGTGGCGGCGATCTCCTCTTCGAAACGGACGACGTCGATCGCGACCGTACCGGTCAACGCCACCCGATCGCGATTAGCTTCGAGATGGTCTCCGCCGATCCCGGTGCGGAGCGAGGAGAGGGTGCGGCGAAAGCTGGCCCGGGCCCGATCCGGCGCCGCCTCGGGCCAGAGCAGGGCCGTCAGGTAGTCCCGGCCGGCCGCTCCCTCGACCGCCAGGTACGCGAGGATGGCGATGGCCTTCCGGGTGTCGACCTGGAGCGGCGACCCGGCGACATCGACCTCGGGATCGCCCAACAACCTCACTTCCAGGACGGGGCCACCCATGGGGCGAAGATAGCGGCCGATACGAGTTGGCGGCACATTCAGGGACCGTAACGCCGTACCGTTCCCGTAACGGAGAGCTGGGATGGTGCTGGAAGATGGACAGAGCCGGATCGATCCAACGTTGGCGCCAGATTCTCTCGTGGGTGCTCGCTGTCTACACGCTGGGTCTTGCCGGGTTCGGGGTGGCCACTGGTGAATCCGGGGGCGAGTCGGGTGTGGAGTGGCTCTTTCTGGTGCCGGTGATCACCGCAGCGGTCATGGGCCTTTTCCTGGCGTTGAGACGACCCGAGAGCGCCATTGGAGCGCTGATCGCTCTGACCGGGGCCGCCTTGATGACGTTGGGGATCTCGAACTATCTCGTGCCCCGAGCGCTCGAGAGAGGAGACGACCTAACCGTGGTGCTGGTCGTGCTGTTCTCGGATGGCGCCTGGATCACATGGTTTCTATGCAGTCTGGTGCTCTTGCCGCTCTGGTTTCCGACCGGTGCCCCGATCAGCCGGACATGGGGCTGGGTGGGCCGCATCGCGGTGGCCGCCGGAGCTGTCTCCTGGATCTCATTCCTCTTCGCCGACCACGTCTGCGGTCTCTACGAGTCGTCTGACTCGTCGGTGTGTGTCGAAACCGTGCCCATCCCCTGGGGAGTGGAAGGTTTTGCCGGATTCGAGCCGCTGCTCCTGATAGGCATGGTCATGGCGATTCCTGCGATCGCCTCGGTCTTCGTGCGCTGGCACCGCGCCAGGGGGGTGGAACGGGAACAGCTCAAGTGGGTGTTACTCGCCTCGACGGCAGTGGCTGTGGGCATCATCCTGTCCTTCGACAACTTCGGTCTGCCGCAATGGGTCAACGACTCTGTGAGCGCCTTGAGTCTGGCCGGGCTGTGGGTGGCGATCGCGGTGGCGATCCTCAAGTACCGGCTGTATGACATCGACCGGATCATCTCTCGGACATTCTCCTATGTGCTGGTGTTGGTGGTGCTCGGTCTGGTGGTCTTGGGTCTGGTGGCCCTGTTTGCGGTCTTCTTGCCTTCGGACGATCCGCTGGTGGTGGCGATCTCCACTCTGGCTGCGGCGGCTCTCTTCAATCCGGTGCGTAGCAGGGTCCAGGGTTTGATCGACCGTCGTTTCAACCGGTCTCGTTACGACGCCCAGCGGGTGATTGGTCGGTTCGCTGCGTCGTTGCAGGAGCAGGTCGATCCCGACGAGGTGGTTGATGGGTGGATGGAGGTGGTGGAGGACACCATGCAGCCTGAGAGGGTCGGGGTGTGGGTCAAGGAAGAATGAGACGTGTCCTCCTCGCCCTCGGGCTTCTCATCGGGATAGCCGGCCCGGTACTGGCCAGTCTCAACCAGGCCTACTTCATGGGGTCGGATGCTCTCTGGCCGCTGGCCTGGGTGGCCTGGGCACCCATGGGCTACCTGATCCTGGTCAAGCGGCCCGGCAACGGGGTCGGGGCCGGATTGATGTTCATCGGCGTGACCATGGGTGCCAGCTTTCTCTTGGGGACCATCGCTGCCACCGACTCGTTCCCTATGTCCGTCCGGGTCTGGGCGGAGTTGGGCAACATGTTGCTCGGCGTGGCGCCCTGGTTCGGTGTGGTATGGCTCCTGCTCGTCTTTCCCAGCGGGTCGTACTCGGGCCCGGCGCAGCGTCGCCTGGGCGTGTTCTTGATCCTATTTGGGATCCTGGCCTCGGCAGCATTCGCAGTAGGCCCCGAGCCCATGTTCGAGACAGGCGAGCTCAGCCCTTTGGTCGTACCGTCCTTGGCTGCCCCGGCATCGGTGATCACCGACCAGTCGGGCTTCATGATCGTGATCGTTCTGACTCTCCTCGCCGTGGCGCTGTTGGTGCGTCGGTGGCGAGCCAGCGAAGGGGTGCAGCGGGCCCAGTTCCGATGGCTCTTCTTTGGGGCTTCTGTCTTCGCCCTGGTCATCACCATCGGCCAGTTCGTGCCGGAGGGCACTGCCTCGTTCTACATCTGGATCCCCGGCGGGGTGGCGATCCCCGTGACGATTGGTGTCGCCGTCCTCCGTTATCGCCTCTATGAGATCGACCGGATCATCTCGCGAACCGTCTCCTATGCCTTGGTGGTGGCGTTGCTCGGTCTGGTGGTGTTGGGCCTGGTCAGCGTCTCCACGGTCGTTCTCCCCTCCGATGACCCGCTGGTGGTGGCGGTGTCGACGCTGGTGGTGTTTGCCATGTTCGCCCCGGTGCGTCGAAGGGTGCAGGCGGTGGTCGATCGTCATTTCCATCGTTCCCGTTACGACGCCGTTCGGGTGGTCGACATGTTTGCCGGCTCGTTGCGAGACCAGATTGACCCTGAGGAGCTGGTCGACGGTTGGGTTGGGGTGGTCTCCGAGACGATGCAGCCGGCCGCGGTCGGGGTCTGGGT
>CAZYCX010000091.1:0-7588 GCA_964645875.1 uncultured Acidimicrobiaceae bacterium | reverse complement strand
CCCACGGGTCTGCGGGCCCGGGTGCCGTCTTTCCGGCCAGTCGGGAGTACGGTTCGACAAACGAGATCTCTTTTTGGGGACATGTTCGCGCGTGTGCTAGCATGTCCTTTCTTGCGTTATCCCCTGACCGACGACCACCTCAAGGAGGCACCCCTTGGCTTCGCGCGTGGCTGAGCGCTTTTCGTTCGGGAAGATTCCCGAAGTCCTACCCCTACCAAACCTGCTGGCCGTCCAGCACGAGTCCTTTCAGTGGTTCCTCGACGAAGGTCTCCGTGAGATCTTCGAGGAGATCTCACCCGTAGAGGACTTCACCGGCTCTCTCGCCCTCGAGCTGACCGAGCATCGTTTCGGCGATCCTCAGATGACCCTGGAGGAGGCCCAGGAGCGGGACTCCAACTACGCCCGTCCTCTTTTCGTCACCGCCCGTTTCATGAACCGTGGCACCGGAGAGATCAAAGAACAGCAGGTCTTCCTCGGCGACTTCCCGATGATGACCGACAAGGGTGTCTTCGTGATCAACGGCACGGAGCGAGTAATCGTCTCCCAGTTGGTCCGTTCGCCCGGCATCTACTACGACGTCAATAAGGACAAGACGTCCGACAAGATGATCTACAACGGAAAGATCATCCCCGGCCGCGGTGCCTGGCTCGAGTTCGACACCGACAAGAAGGACACCATCGGCGTCCGGGTCGACCGCAAGCGCCGTCAGTACGTCACGGCTTTCCTCAAGGCGCTCGGCGTCGCCGAGACCGACGAGGAGATTCTCGAGATGTTCGGTCACGCCGAATCGATCAAGAACACGATCGAGCGCGACACCAACGCCGACAAGGAAGAGGCGCTGCTCGACCTATATCGCAAGCTCCGACCCGGCGAGCCGACGACGGTGGAGTCGGCCCGCGGTCTCATCCAGACCCTGTTCCGCAACCCCAAGCGCTACGACCTGACTCGAGTGGGCCGGTACAAGATCGCCCAGAAGTTCGGGGAGGATGCGCCGAAGGACTACCGGGTCGAGGGCCTGCAGATGTTGCGGGACGAGGACATCGTGGACGCCATCAGGTACCTCGTCGCCCTCCACGCCGGAGAGACGACCATCGAGACCCACCAGGGAAACCAGGTCAGCGTCGCCACCGACGACATCGACCACTTCGGCAACCGTCGCATCCGCACGGTGGGCGAGCTGGTCCAGAACCAGGTGCGAGTTGGCCTGACCCGTCTCGAGCGGGTGGTGCGCGAGCGCATGACCACTCAGGACCCGGACGCGATAACCCCGCAGAGCCTGATCAACATCCGCCCGGTTACGGCTGCCATCAAGGAGTTCTTCGGGACCAGCCAGCTGAGCCAGTTCATGGATCAGCCCAACCCCCTGGCCGGCCTCACCCATCGTCGGCGTCTCTCTGCGCTGGGGCCGGGCGGGCTCAGCCGCGAGCGCGCAGGTTTCGAGGTACGCGACGTCCACCCGTCCCATTACGGGCGCATGTGCCCCATCGAAACCCCGGAGGGACCCAACATCGGCCTCATCGGCTCGCTGGCGTCATACGCCCGGGTCAACGACTTCGGCTTCATCGAGACGCCCTACCGAAACGTGGAGGACGGTGTCGTCACCGAGAAGGTGGACTACCTGACCGCCACCGAAGAAGAGCGTTACGTCATCGCCCAGGCCAACGCGCCCCTCAACGAGGACGGTTCCTTCAAGAACAAGAGGGTGCTGGTCCGTAGTGCCGGCGGAGGCGGGGACGTCGAGTTCGTAGAGTCGAAGAATGTCGACTACATGGATGTGTCGCCAAAGCAGATCGTCTCGGTCTCCACCTCTCTCATTCCTTTCCTCGAGCACGACGACGCCAACCGGGCCCTGATGGGCTCGAACATGCAGCGTCAGGCCGTGCCGTTGCTCACCGCCGAATCGCCATTGGTTGGCACCGGGGTGGAGGGACGCGCCGCCCAGGACTCCGGGGACATGATCGTCACAGCCGTTGACGGCGAGGTGGTCGAGGTGACCGGGGATCAGATCGTGGTCAAGGAGAAGGGTACCAACAAGAAGCACACCTTCACCCTCGACAAGTTCAAGCGCTCCAACCAGGGCACCTGCATGAACCAGAAGCCCGTGGTCGCCGAGGGCGACAAGGTGAAGGTTGGCGACGTCCTTGCCGACGGCCCGTCCACCGAGTCGGGAGAGTTGGCCCTCGGGCGCAACCTGCTCGTGGCCTTCATGCCCTGGCAGGGGCACAATTTCGAGGATGCCATCGTCATCAGCGAGCGTCTGGTCAAGGACGACGTACTCACCTCGATCCACATCGAGGAGCACGAGATCGACGCTCGTGACACCAAACTCGGTGCCGAGGAGATCACCCGTGACATCCCGAACGTCCCCGAGGAGGTCCTCGCCAACCTCGACGACGAGGGAATCATCCGTGTGGGTGCCGAAGTCGGCCCTGGCGACTATCTCGTCGGGAAGGTGACGCCCAAGGGCGAGACCGAGCTGACCCCGGAGGAGCGTCTGCTCAGGGCGATCTTCGGTGAGAAGGCGCGTGAGGTCCGTGACACCTCCCTCAAGGTGCCTCATGGTGAGACCGGGAAGGTCATTGCCGTGAAGGTGTTCAAACGGGAAGACGGATTCGATCTCTCCCCGGGCGTCAACGAGCTCGTCCGCATCTACGTCGCCACCCAACGCAAGATCTCCGAAGGCGACAAGCTGGCCGGACGTCACGGCAACAAAGGCGTCATCTCCAAAGTGCTCCCTGAAGAGGAGATGCCTTTCCTCGCCGACGGGACTCCGGTCGACATCATCCTGTCGCCGCTCGGCGTCCCCTCGCGTATGAACCTCGGCCAGGTGCTGGAGACCCATCTCGGTTGGGCCGCGGCGCAAGGGTGGGAGCCCTTCAGCGGCGACTCTCCCGCGGCTGTGGGCACCGACCCATGGACCAACACGGCGACACCGGTGTTCGACGGGGCCCGTGAGGACGAGATCATGAAGGTGATCGCCTCCGCCCACCCCAACCGGGACGGTGAGCGGCTCGTACAGGACGACGGCAAGGCAATCCTCTACGACGGCCGCAGCGGCGAGCCTTTCGACACCGCGGTCACCGTCGGCTACATCTACATACTGAAGCTGGTCCACCTGGTCGACGAGAAGATCCACGCCCGTTCCACCGGTCCCTACAGCATGATCACCCAGCAGCCGCTCGGCGGTAAGGCCCAGTTCGGCGGTCAGCGCTTCGGTGAGATGGAGGTGTGGGCGCTCGAGGCCTACGGCGCGGCCTACGCCCTCCAGGAGCTGTTGACCATCAAGTCGGACGACGTCCAGGGCCGGGTGAAGGTCTATGAGGCCATCGTCAAGGGTGACAACATCCCCGAGCCGGGCATCCCGGAGTCGTTCCGGGTTCTGGTCAAGGAGATGCAGAGCCTCGGCCTCAACGTCGAAATGCTCTCGGCCGGTGAGGAAGTCGAGCTCCGCGAGCTCGAGGAAGACACCTACCGCTCGGTGGAGACCCTCGGCATCGACCTGAGCCGACCCGAGCGCCCGGACAGCGAGTGACTGCAACCACGCGGCGGCAGCTCCCGGCGGACCGGCGTCTGTTTGGCCGGCCGAGAAGCTGGGAGCTCCGAGAGGTGAGTTTGACCCCCAAGTTGAGAGAAAGGCGGACGAGAGGAGACTCTCGGCCAAAGTCCGCCGGCAATCGAGATAGCCGTTTGTTTGTAAGAGTGCCCGATCGAGAAATTGTCACGGGGCGGAAGCCCCGGCGGACCGGCGTCTGTTTGGCCGACGGATCATCCGTGTTCGACAGAATCTCTAACTGATCCCCTGAAGGAGAGAACGGCGGACGAGAGGAGACTCTCGGCCAAAGTCCGCCGGCAATAGATATGGCTCAACAGATCTTCGATGAACTGAGAATCGGCCTCGCCTCTAGCGACCAGGTGCGCGCCTGGTCGTACGGCGAGGTGAAGAAGCCGGAGACCATCAACTACAGGACCCTCCGTCCCGAGAAGGAAGGGCTCTTCGACGAGCGCATCTTCGGTCCCCAGCGGGACTGGGAGTGCTACTGCGGCAAGTACAAGCGGATCCGCTACAAGGGGATCATCTGTGAGCGCTGTGGTGTCGAAGTCACCCGCTCCAAGGTGCGCCGCGAGCGCATGGGCCACATCGAGCTGGCCGCTCCGGTCACCCACATCTGGTTCTTCAAGGGCGTTCCCAGCCGTCTCGGCTACCTACTCGACATGTCACCGAAGGAGCTGGAGAAGGTCATCTACTTCGCCAGTTACATCGTCACTTCGGTGAACGACGAGGCCCGCCAAAAGGACCTCCCTGAGCTCGAGGTCGCCATGACCGACGAGATCGAAGTGGTCAAGAACGAGTTCAGCGAGTGGCACGAGGTCCGTCTCGAGGCCCTCGAAGACGAACTCGAGCGCATGGAGGAGGGCGGAGCCAAGACCCAGGAGATCAACGCCCGACGCAAGGAAGTGGAGAAGGAGATCAAAGAGCGCGAGGAGCGGATGAGCCGCGAGATCGAGCTCATCGAGGAGGCCTTCAGCACCTTCCGCACCATGGGACCGAAGCAGCTCATCGAATCCGAGCAGCTCTGGCGTGAGATCTACTTCCGCTACGCCGACTACTTCGAGGGAGGCATGGGTGCCGAAGCGGTCAAGACGCTGCTGCTCACCCTGGATCTCGACGCCGAGATGGACAAGCTCGAGGAGAACCTGAACGGGTCGTCGCAGCAGCGGCGTCAGCGCGCCACCCAGCGGATGAAGGTGGTCAAGCCGTTCTGGGAGGGCAAGAACCGCCCCGAGGACATGATCCTCGAGACGGTCCCGGTCATTCCGCCGGATCTCCGCCCGATGGTCCAACTCGACGGGGGCCGTTTCGCCACCTCAGACCTGAACGACCTCTACCGCCGGGTCATCAACCGGAACAACCGTCTCAAGAGGCTGTTGGACCTGGGTGCCCCGGAGATCATCGTCAACAACGAGAAGCGCATGCTCCAAGAGGCCGTCGACGCCCTGTTCGACAATGGGCGCCGCGGACGTGCCGTCACCGGCCCGGGCAACCGCGCCCTCAAATCGCTTTCAGACATGCTCAAGGGCAAACAGGGTCGCTTCCGTCAGAACCTGCTCGGAAAGCGCGTCGACTACTCGGGTCGTTCCGTGATCGTCGTCGGACCACAGCTCAAGCTGCACCAGTGCGGTTTGCCCAAGATCATGGCCTTGGAGCTGTTCAAGCCCTTCGTCATGAAGCGCCTGGTCGACCTCGACCTGGCTCAGAACATCAAGGCGGCCAAGCGGATGGTGGAGCGCCAGCGACCCCAGGTCTGGGACGTCCTCTCCGATGTGATCCAGGAGCATCCAGTGCTTCTCAACCGCGCTCCCACCCTGCATCGTCTCGGCATTCAGGCGTTCGAGCCGGTCCTCGTCGAGGGCAAGGCGGTTCAGATCCACCCGCTGGTCTGTGAGGCGTTCAACGCCGATTTCGACGGTGACCAGATGGCAGTCCATCTCCCGCTGTCGGCGGAGGCCCAGGCCGAGGCGCGCGTCCTCATGCTGTCGAGCAACAACGTGCTCTCCCCGGCTTCGGGGCGACCCATCGTGACTCCCTCCCAGGACATGGTCATCGGGATCTACTACCTGTCCGAGTTCGTTGAGGATGCCAAGGGCGCGGGCCGCACTTTCGCCGACCTCGACGAGGCCATGATGGCCTATGAGATCGACGAGCTGTCGCTCCACGCTCCGATCAAGGTGCGTCTCGGCGAGCTCGCCGGTGATCCTGACGTCCACGGCGAGTTGCGCCAGACGTTGAAGAAGCTGGTCAGCGAGGAGCCGAGCGACGCCAGCGGCCTCACCGAGACCACACTGGGCCGGGCGCTGCTCAACACGGTGTTCCCGGAAGACTTCCCGTACATCAACTCGGTGGTCATCAAGAGCGACCTCAAGCTGCTGATCGAGACCCTGATCGAGCGTTACCCGCGTTCCGCGGTGGCGATGACCCTCGACGGGATCAAGGATCTCGGATTCCGCTTCGCCACCAAGGCCGGTCTCACCATCGGTCTCGACGACGTTCGCACCCCGGCGGACAAGGCGCAGATCCTCGCCGAGTACGAAGAGCGCGCCGAGAAGGTGCAGAACCTGTTTGCCAAGGGAGTCGTCACCGACGACGAGCGTCGCCAGGAGCTGATCGAGATATGGACCGAGGCCACCGAGAAGGTGACCGACGCCATGAAGGCGGGTCTCAAGACCGAGCGCTTCAACTCGCTCGACATGATGGTGGGCTCCGGGGCCCGAGGGAACATGATGCAGGTCCGTCAGATCGCCGGGATGCGCGGTCTGGTGGCCAACCCGCGAGGGGACATCATCCCTCGACCGATCATCTCCAACTTCCGTGAGGGTCTATCCGTCCTCGAGTACTTCATCTCGACTCACGGTGCCCGTAAGGGCCTGGCCGACACCGCCCTCCGCACTGCCGACTCGGGATATCTCACCCGCCGACTGGTCGACGTCTCCCAGGAGATGATCATCATCGACGCGGACTGTGAGACCGATCGCGGCATCGTCATCCGTATCGTGGACGACCGAGGCAACAAGATCAGGAACCTGCGTTCCCGCATCTACGGCCGCATGCTCGCCGACGACCTCAAGGAGGGTCGCTCACTGGTGGCCACTGAAGACGATGAGAAGCTCCGGGCCGGAACCATCATCGGGACCAAGGAGCTTCACGCCATCGAGGCCGCCGACGTCGAGTCAGTCCGGGTCCGGTCTCCGCTCACCTGCGACACCCGCGGTGGTGTCTGCCAGGCTTGCTACGGGCTGTCACTAGCCACGGGCCGCATGGTCGAGCCCGCGGAGGCGGTCGGGATCATGGCGGCGCAGTCGATCGGCGAGCCTGGTACCCAGCTGACGATGCGCACCTTCCACACCGGTGGAGTCGCCGGCGAGGACATCACCCATGGTCTGCCCCGAGTCGTCGAGCTCTTCGAGGCCCGCACCCCCAAAGGGAAGGCGGTTCTCAGCGAGATGTCGGGCGTGGCCCGGATCCTCGATGACGAGGAGGGGCGCCGGATCGTCGTGACCAAGGGCGACGACGAGGTGGTCTATCCGATCTCCCGCTTCGCGAAGCTGAGGTTTTCCGACGGTGCCGAAGTCGAGGCCGGAACCCAACTGACCGAAGGGCCGCTGGACCCGAAGGAGGTGCTGGTGATCCGGGGCGTCCGCGCCACCCAGCAGTACCTCGTCGACCAGGTCCAGGAGGTCTACCGCTCCCAGGGTGTCGAGATTCACGACAAGCACATCGAGATGATCGTCCGTCAGATGCTGCGCCGGGTGAGGGTCGTCGCCCCGAACGACTCGGACTTCCTGCCCGCCTCGCTGATCGACGACCAGACCTTCCGTGATGCCAACCGGGAGCTGGTCTCTGAGGGCAAGAAGCCGGCGGAGGGTCGTCCGGAGTTGATGGGCATCACCAAGGCGTCGTTGGCGACGGACTCGTGGCTGTCGGCTGCCTCGTTCCAGGAGACCACCAAGGTGCTCACCGATGCCGCCATCCAGAGTCGCTCCGACTTCATGCGGGGGCTCAAGGAGAACGTCATCATCGGCAAGCTGATCC
>CAZYCX010000090.1:3177-7725 GCA_964645875.1 uncultured Acidimicrobiaceae bacterium | reverse complement strand
CCACGACGAGCTCACCCTCGAGATGGTCACCGACGAGGAGCGGGACTACATGTACCGCGTGTACGCCCACGATCCGCGCATGCGGATCAACGTCGGGATCCGCCGCCGTCTCGCCCCTCTCCTGGGGAACAACCGGCGTGAGATCGAACTGCTCAACGGGCTCCTCCTCTCACTCCCCGGCGTTCCGGTCATCTACTACGGCGACGAGATCGGCATGGGGGACAATATCTATCTCGGTGACCGCAACGGTGTCCGCACCCCGATGCAGTGGTCTGGCGATCGCAACGCCGGGTTCTCCGAGGCGAATCCCCAGAGTCTCTACTTCCCTGTGATCACCGACCCCCAGTACCACTACGAGTCGATCAATGTCGAGGTGCAGCGCGACAACCCCAACTCCCTCTGGTGGTGGATGAAGCGCTCCCTCGCCCTCCGCAAGAGCCTTCCCGAGCTCTCCCGGGGCACGTTCGAAGTGGTGCCCTCCGACAACCCGAAGGTGCTGAGCTTTCTGCGCCGACTAGACGAGCACGCGGTGCTGGTCGTGGCCAACCTCTCCCGACATGTCCAGCCGGTCACTCTCGAGCTGGGGGAGTTCGCCGGACTCCATCCAGTCGAGGTCCTCGGGCGGGCCATGTTTCCGGTGATCGGCGAGTTGCCCTACACCGTCACCGTGGGCACGCATGACATCTACTGGTTCTCTCTCCAGCCCGACACCGAGGACGTGCCCGACGGTCGGCCCCGGATCGCTCTTCGCGGAGGCGAGTTGAGCGGGGTGTGGCGAGCCCGGGCCCAGTTGCAGCGAGCCCTGGTCTCCGACATCGCCCGACGCCGCTGGTTCCGGAGCAAAGCGGCGACGATCAGGGAGAGCGAGGTCGTCGACCTCGTGGAGATGCCGGCCTCCGGTGCCCGGATCGCCTTCGTCAGACTCGAGTACGTCGACGCCGACCCGGAGATCTATGTCATGCCCTTGGCGGTTGCCGCCGGGGTGGAGGCGGAGAGGCTCGCCACGGAGAGACCAGAAGCCATCGTCGCCGACATCACCGGTGTCGAAGAGGCGGCGGTTCTCTACGACGCCATGCAGACCCCGGCATTGTCCCGTGAGCTGCTCCGGCTCGCCGCGCGGCGCCGCAAGATCAAGGGCCGCCACGTCGACCTGGCCTCCGAGAGCCTCAAGGGGTCGAGCCGTCTCCGTCAACTCCCCGACGACGCCGTGATACGCACCGCCGACACCGAGCAGACCAACACGTCGGTCTTCTTCGGGGACGAGCTGATCATGAAGTTGTTTCGGAAGGTCGAGGTGGGCGCCAACCCGGAGGTTGAGGTGGGACGGTTCCTCACCGAGCGTCAGGCTTATCCCAACACGCCCCGTGCGGCCGGTCTGGTCACGGCCGAGATCGGTGATGGGCAGGCGGCGATCGCCTTCTTCCAGGACCTCGTGCCCAGCCAACAGAACCTGTTCGACCACACCTTCGACGGAGCCGTGCTCACCCTGGAGAGCATCCTGGCGTCGGGAGGCGAAGTCCCCGAGACCCCGCCGAGAGTGCGTCACCCTCTGGACGTCACCACAGACGAGTTGGACGACGCCGCCGAGTTGATGGGTGCGTACACCGCCGAGGCCGAGCTGCTCGGTCAGCGCACCGGTGAGATGCACATCGCTCTCGCCTCTGATCCAATCGACCCCGTCTTCGCTCCCGAGCCGATGTCGACCCTGCAGCAGCGCTCTACCTATCAAGCGATCCGGTCGACGGTCAGAACCAGCCTGGGGGCGCTCCGCCGACGGCGCTCCCGTCTCCGCCCCGAGGACGCCGAGCTGGTCGACCGTGCGGTCGGTTCCGAGAGAGAGATCCTCGATCGTCTCAAAGGGATCACCGACGGGAAGATCGCATGCGAGCGGATCCGCATCCATGGCGACTTCCATCTGGGCCAGGTCCTCTTCACCGGCAACGACTTCTTCATGATCGACTTCGAGGGAGAACCGCAACGGCCCCTGTCGCAGCGGCGTCTCAAGCGATTGGCGCTACGCGACGTAGCCGGGATGGTGCGCTCCTACCACTACGCCATCGTGATGGCCCTGCGTCAGGTGGCGGAGGCGGGCATCGACGAGGACACTCACGCGGTGCTCGACCAATGGGCCAACGCCATCCACAGCTGGCTCTCCGCGTCTTTTCTGAAGGGTTACCTGGAGACCGTCGAGGGCTCGTCGATCGTCCCCTCGGACCCCGATCACGTCAGGACCCTCCTCGACGCGCTGGTCATCGAGAAGGCCGCCTACGAGCTGGAGTACGAGGTGAACAACCGACCCGACTGGGTGGCGATCCCGCTCTACGGGATCCTCAACACCCTCACCTGACGGGGGCTACTCGCTACGAGAGCCGGTAGATCTTGTCCTCGTAGTCGCGCACCATCCGCGCCGAGGTGACCTTCGGGCCGAGCGTCGCCCAGCCGTGACGTATGCGGCCGAGGAACAGAGAGTGCGACCCGTGGTACTCGGTGGCGATCCGGGCGACGGTCTCGAGCATCGTCGTGGCCTCCTCACGGTCCCGAGTGTCGCGTTCCTCGGCCAGGCTGGGGGTGATCTCCCAGCCGTTGTTCCCGTCGTACATCTCGGCCCACCACCCGTCGAGCACCGAGCAGTTGAGCGAGCCGTTGAGCGCCGCCTTCTCGCCGCTGGTCCCCGATGCCTCACGGGGCCGGATCGGGTTGTTGAGCCAGATGTCCGAGCCCTGGACCATGGCCAGGGCGACGTCCATCTCGTAGTCGGGGATGAAGGTGAGTCGCCCGTTGGCCGCGTCGGACGACCGTGCCTCGATCAGCTCGGCGACCAGACCCTTGCCGGTCTCGTCCGAGGGGTGCGCCTTGCCGGCGAACACGAAGTGAACCGGTCGGTTGTCGTCGGCGAGGACGTCCTCGAGCAGGTCGGGTCGGCGTAGGAGCAGTGACGCCCGCTTGTAGGGGGCGAACCGGCGGGCGAAACCGATGATCAGGGCGTCCGGGTCGATGACATCCCCGGTGCGTTCCTCGATGAGGTCGGCGAGGACCAGTGACGATCGTCGCCTGTTTTCGGCGAGTGTCTCGTCGTCGATCTGGGAAACCCGTTCCCAGGCCTCGGAGTGGCCCTCGGGCCATCCTGGCCCGAGGATCCCGTCGAACAGCGCTTGGGTGTGAGGGGCGGTCCAGGTCCGGGCGTGGACACCGTTGGTGATGTGGCCGATGTGGTCGCCGATGCCCACGCCCGCGAACAGCTTCCGGCTCACCTCCCCGTGCAGCTCCGACACGCCGTTGGCGCTGCGGGCGCTGCGCAGGCAGAGGGCGGCCATGTTGAACATCCCGGGGTCGTCGGGGTCCTCCCCGAGTGCCCAGATCTCATCCACGGGCACCTCCCACCGATCGGCCCATGGTTGGAGGTAGGGCTGCACGGTCTCGGCATCGAACCGGTCGATGCCGGCGGGGACCGGGGTGTGGGTGGTGAAGACGAGGCCCTCCCTGACCTGGTGGCGCGCTCGCTCGAGCCCGACCTCGGCGCAGATGCGATCTATCAGCTCCAGGACGATGAACCCGGCATGGCCCTCGTTGAGATGGTGCAACTCGATGTCCCAGCCCATCGCGGTGAGGGCCCGGGCTCCACCCACCCCGAGCACCATCTCCTGTTCGAGGCGGTGCTGACGTGATCCGGTGTACAGACGGTCGGTGATCCTGCGGTCGTGTGGGGTGTTGGCCTCTATGTCGGTGTCGAGGAGGAGCAGCGGGATCCGCCCCACGTCGAGGCGCCAGATCTTCACCCCTATCTCCCGACCCGGGAAGGGGACGTTCACCGTCACGCCGGTGTCGACGGCCCCTACCCCTTCGGGGTCGATCGTGTCGTAGCGCTCGGTCTGCCGCCCGTCCTCGATCTCCTGGCGAAAGACCCCTTCCCGGTAGAACAATCCGACTCCCGCCAGCGGAGTGCCCAGGTCGCTGGCGCTCTTCAGATGGTCGCCGGCCAGGACGCCGAGGCCACCGGCATATTGGGGAAGCAGCGCGGTAAGGCCGAACTCGGGGGAGCAGTAGGCGATGGTGGGAGACACGAGGTCCGGGAGCTGAGACCTCTCCTCCTCGACCCGGGCGGTGAAGCCGTCGTCCCCGGCGAGTGTCTCCAGTTGTTCCTCTGAGAGCCGGGAGACGGTGGTGGCGGGATGAACCTGGGGATCCGACCCGGGGAGCGCTTCGAGCAGGCTGCGAGTGGTCGTCGACCAGGTCCACCGGTAGTTGCCGGCGAGACTTCTCAGGTCGGAGAGCAGCGTTTCGGGGTTCAAGTCTGGGGACTCCTGTTCACGAAGAAAGCCATCGAGGACAAGTCCTCGATGGCAGCCCTCCCGAGTCTAGGCGAGACGCTCGCCAAGCACCTCAATGCTCTTCTCGTCTGCGCTGCAATACGTGGTGATGAGCGCGACGCATCACAGCGCGAACGAGATGCTCTCCCCGGCTCCCCCTTCGCGCTGCAGGGCGTGGCGGCAGACGACACGGTGTGCAGCGCAATAAGCGGCCACGAGGGGGTTGCCCTGGGGGCTTGGC
>CAZYCX010000090.1:0-3077 GCA_964645875.1 uncultured Acidimicrobiaceae bacterium | reverse complement strand
ATTCGACATGTGGGGGATTCACTCACTCTGCATCGAATAGCCGCCAGGCAACACGGAGCATTCAGCCTGGGTCAGGCCCGGGCAGCAGGCTTCGACCGCTCGGCCACCTACCGAAGGATTTCCAACGGGATGTGGTCCCGCCGGGACGATTCGGTATATGCATTGACGTCGGCGCCGGTCACCTGGCGACAGCGCCTCTGGACCGCGGTGCTGAGCCGTGAGCGGGCCGTGCTCACGCACTGGAGTGCCTGCCGGTTGTTCGGTATGAGCGATGTTCCCCAGCAAAGCCCGGCGGTTCTCGTGCCCAGGGGAGCCAACACGAGGTCGACGTCTGCACGCGTCTTCGAGAGCGACGAGTTCGACGAGTTCGACGACATCGCCGTGTCCGATGTCGAAGGGCTTCCGGTGACCACGATGCCGGAGACGATCCTGATCCTGGCTCGTGATGTAAGCGGCGATGTGCTGATCCGTGTCTTCGATGAGGCCATCATCAGTGGACTGCTCGACTTGAAGGTGATGGCGGCCACGATCGATCGTGAAGCTGGTCGCCGGACACCGGGGACGCCTCTGCTGCGGCGCCTGACGTCGTCACGCATGCCCGCGGCTCCTTCGAAGTCGTCCTCCTATCTCGAGAGGCTGCTCGAGGTCATCCTTCACGATCCCCGCATGCCGAGATGGACACGTGAGTACGCGTTCTCACTCGATGGCGTCTCCTCGAGAGTTGACTTCTATGTGCCGTCAGTTCGCGTGGTGCTCGAGGCCGATGGCAGGAACTGGCACTCCAGGTGGGCGAACCTCGAGAGCGACCGTCGTCGCGACAATGCCTTGGCGGCACGTGGCATCCAGGTTCTCCGATTCACATACGTGATGTTGACTTCCGAGCCGGACCGTTGTCTGGAGCAGGCGATCACGACCTGTCTCCTCCGTGCTGCATGACGTCGCGGTAGACGACACGGTGTGCAGCGCGGACGAGGGACTTCACGACTTGTCTCCTCCGTGCTGCATGGCGTCGCGATAGGCGACACGGTGTGCAGCGCGGACGAGGGACTGCGAGAAGGCTCAGCCCACCAGGAGGGGGATCTCGATCTCCTCGGGCATGAGGCCGCCGTGATAGCAGCGGAGCCGCTTGTCGAAGCCCTTCGGGATCACCGCCTTGCCGGTGGGAGCGAGGAGGACTCGCTCTCCCAGATGCCGCAGCGAGGTTTCGGTGGGGTCGGGACCGATCAACTCAGCCGGGTCGGCCAGGCTCCCACCCACTGATTGGGCCAGTTCCTCCATCAACGCTCGATCGCCCCACAGCTGCACTCCGCGGGTGTCCCCGGCGAAACGCAGCGCGTCGAACCGGGGCTCGCGCACCAGCAGCTTGTCGTCCTCGGTGACCTCCATCAGCCCGTGGTCGGCGGTGCCGAGGACGACCACCCCGGCTGAAAGGCGCGACACGACGTTTTCCCACACCATGGAGGCGGTCTTCATCGCCGCGGTGAACTCGTCGGACCCCTGCCCGTAGATGTGCCCGGCGACGTCGACGAAGGGGACGTACGTGAAGACGAGCCGTCCCGGCTCCGCAGCCAGTGTCACCGTGGCGTCGATCAGGTCTCCCACGCCCCAAGCGCCTTCGAAGCGCGCACCCCGATACAGCGACCGGGTGAGCGGTGAGGTCTGGAAGTCACCGGGTTGGACGGTGATGGCCTCGATGTTCGCCGCGCGCAGCCTCTCCCACAGATTGGGACGAGGTAGCAGCGACACGTGGTCGTAGGGCACCGGGTCGCCGCCGATGGTCACCCACTTGAGGGTGTTGACCACCTGGCCGAGGTCCGGATACCAGCTGAGATGGGCCACCTGGCCGTGCTGTGAGGGCGGCAATGCGGTGGCGATGGTGGACAGCGATACCGAGGTGGTGGTCGGAAACGGCGCTTGGAGTGAGCCGGCCGAGGTGGCACGGAACACGGTGGCGTCGGGGTGCTCGAGTTGGGTGACACCGAGACCGTCGAAGAGAACGAGCACATACGTGGCGGCCTCCTCGATCATCGATGCATCCGACAGGCCCTCCGATGGCGAAGAATCGGTGAGACGACGTTCGATCTCGGAGACCAGATTGACCAGTCCCGACCCGTTGTAGGAGGGGTATTTCTCCATTGCTGGCAGGGTAGATGGCCGACTTCGACCTAAAAGGCCGTATGCGTATACTCCGCCGCGGTCAGTTCCCTCGACCCGATGAGGCATGAGCCCATACTTTGAGAGCTATTTGACTGTTGGCGCCTTCGCTGCGCTGGGAGCGGTATTGGTCCTGGTGATGCTGGGCGTGGCGTCGGTGCTCCGCCCTGTCAAGCCGACCACGACCAAGCAGATGACCTATGAGTGTGGTGTCGATCCGGTCGGGACCGGCTGGAGTCAGACCTACATCCGCTACTACGTGTTCGGTCTCCTCTTCGTCGTCTTCGACGTGGAGGCGGTCTTCTTGTTCCCCTGGGCGATACAGGTCGAATCGCTGGGCATGTTCGGCGTGGTGGCGATGCTCATCTTCATGCTGACACTGGTCGAGGGCCTCTTCTACGCGGTCAAGAAGGGGGTGCTCAAGTGGGATTGATCCAGAAGTTCGGCGCCCCGAAGCCGGTGTCCTGGCTCCTCAACTGGTCGCGCCAATACTCCCTGTGGCTGTTCCAGTTCGGACTCGCCTGTTGCGCCATCGAGATGATGGCGGCCTCGGGGCCCCGCTACGACTTCATGCGCTTCGGGATCATCCCCCTTCCCGCTTCGCCCCGTCAGGCCGACCTGATGGTGGTTGCCGGCACCGTCACCGACAAGATGGCCCCGTCGGTCAAACGGCTCTACGACCAGATGCCGGAGCCCAAGTACGTCATCTCGATGGGCTCTTGTGCCAACTGCGGAGGGCCGTATTGGGACTCCTATTCGGTGACCAAGGGCGTCGACCAGGTGATTCCCGTCGACGTTTACGTGCCCGGTTGCCCGCCTCGCCCCGAGGCGCTGATGGATGGGATCGTCCTCCTCCAGAAGCTCATCAAGAACGAAGACCTGAAAGAGAAGTGGAATCAGCGTGACCTCGAGCCCGTCTGAGA
>CAZYCX010000089.1:0-7865 GCA_964645875.1 uncultured Acidimicrobiaceae bacterium | reverse complement strand
CCTCGACCACGACGCCAACTTCACGCCCTGGGAGATGGCCGCCGACGAGAGCGGCGTCTACGTCCGGGCGGCGGAGTTCGACACCGAAACCGGGACGCTTCACCCAGATTCGGTCACCGATCTCATCGACGGATCGACCCGGCTGGTGGCAATCTGTCTCGCCTCCAACGCCCTGGGCACCACCGTCGATGTCGCCACCATCGTCGAGGCGGCCAGGAGTGTGGGCGCCCTGGTGTACGTCGATGCAGTCCACGCCGGGCCGCACCGACTCATCGACGTCGAGGCCCTCGGCTGCGACTTCCTGGTGGCCTCGGCCTACAAGTTCTTCGGCCCCCACGCGGGGATCGTCCACGGGAAGACGGAGCATCTCTCCGCTCTGAGGGCTTACAAGGTGCGTCCCGCCCCCTCCCACCCCCCGGAGAAGTGGGAGACGGGGACCCAGAGCTTCGAGTCGATGGCGGGGGTTGCTGCCGCCGTCGATCACATCGCATCGCTTGGCGAAGGTGCGGGCCGGGCTGCGATCGAGTCGGCCTTCTCGGCCATCGGCGACCACGAGCGCACCCTGGGCGCGCGCTTCCTCGACGGCATCGCCGACATGTCTCACGTCAGGCTGTTTGGCATCCCAGAGATGAACGAGGGTCGCGTCGCCACTTTCGCCGTCGCCGTGGAGGGGATCCAGCCGGACCAGGTCGCTGCTCGAATGGCGGAGCGGGGCATCTACGTCTGGTCCGGGCACTACTACGCCCTCCATGTGATGGACCGTCTCGGTGTGCTCGAAGACGGTGGTCTGGTTCGCATCGGATTCTGTCACTACAACACGACAGACGAGGTCGACCGGGCCCTCGAGGTGCTGACCGGCCTGGGCTGACGCAGGCCGGATCGCATCTTGTCTCCGCTGCACACTGTGACGGCCACCGCGCCGCGATGCAGCGCGAACGAAGGATCAGGCCCCGAGGGCCCTCGCCAGCGTCACGATGTCAGAGACCTGCTTCTCCGGCGGCGGGGTGGGGAGGCCCCAGAGGGCGCCGGGCCGCTTGACGAACACCGCATCGGCACCCACCGCCATCGCCCCGGCGCAGTCCCAGTCGTGGGCGGCGACCAGGAGCATCTCGCCGATGTCGACTCCCATCACGTCGGCGGCGTGGAGGTAGGGGGCGGAGTCGGGCTTGAACCTCCCCACTTCGTCGACCGAGATCACCCTCTCGAGCAGTCCTGACAAGCCTGCGTTCTCGATCTGGGCGTTGGCCACCGGCGTGCTGCCGTTGGTCAACGCCACCATGCGGTGATCGGCTCCGGCGAGACGGGTCAGCCCATCGATCACGTCGGCGTGTGCCGGTAGCGAGCTCATCGGAGCGAGAGTCGCGATGGCATCCTCCGCCCGCAGCAGCATCCCCCGACGTGCCGCCAGGTTGATCAAGGCCTCGGCGGCGATGTCGTCGAAGGGACGATGGGCGTCGAGCGTGTTGGCTACCAGGGAGCCGTGGAGCATGCGGGCGAACCACTCCCCTATCGGCGAGTCGGAGCCCAAGACCCTTTCCAGGTTCTGTCTGATGGGGTCGAGGGAGAGCAGGGTCTCGTTGACATCGAACGCGATCAGACCCGGGCCTCTCATGTCACGATGGTAAGCCCCCACTACTTCGTGGGGAGGGTTCTCACGATCGCGGCCAGGGCGTCGTAGGTGCGCTCGCCCATGTGCTTGTCCTCCTCGTCGAGGAGATTGGCCATCACTTTGAGGGTCCACTCCATCAGGGGACGATTCCGAAGGCCGGTGTGAGCGAGAGTCCGCATCACCGACGGGTACCCGATCAGCTGCACGAAGATCCGGGCCATCTTGTAGTAGAGCCCGTACTCGTCCTCGAGACGCTGGGGATAGCGGCGGAGCAGGCCGAGATCCCCACTGCCGATCGCCTCGCCCACGTATCCGGCCGCGATGCGACCGGTCTCGTAGGCATAGGCGATGCCTTCCCCGTTCCAGGGGTTGATCGCCCCGGCAGCGTCGCCGATGGTCAGCCAGTTGTGCCCCACCAGCGGGCTCTTCGAGTACGACATGGTGAGCTTGCCGCCCATCGGCTTGCTCAGCTTCGATTCTTCGCTGAGACCCCAATAGTCGGGAGCCGAGGCGACGTAGTCGTTCATCATGTGGGTGGTGTTGACGTCCTTCCACTTCTTGAACGTGGACAGGAGGCCGACCCCCACATTGACGGTCCCGTCCCCGAGCGGGAAGACCCAGCCGTACCCGGGCATCGTCACCCCGGAGGCGTCACGCAAGTCGAGTTGGCTCTCCAGGAACGGGTCGTCGGATCGGGGAGAGGAGAAGTAGCCACGTGCCGCCATGCCGAGGGGGTAGTCACGCCTTCTGCTGGTCCCCAGCTCCCGGCCGAACCGGTTCATCGAACCATCGGCGATGATTGTGATGTCCGGGGTGACGATCTCCTCGCCACCTCCGTTGGCCAGGGCCACCGAGACGAGCCGGCCGTCTTCGATCACAGGGGTGGCTGTGATCTTCTCACGGATTCGAACCCCTTCCTTCTCCGCCAGACGGGCCACCTGTTGATCGAGGTCGCGTCGTCTGATGACGCCTCCCCAATTGGGAAAGCGGCTGTGATCCGGCCAGGGCATCTCGATCATCAGGTCGTCACCGGCGTAGGAGCGCAATCCGGTGATGCGGTGGAACTCGGGGACGTCGAAGTCGAACGCCATTTCCTGGAGCTGGAGGATCGCCCGGGGGGTGAGGCCATCACCGCACGTCTTCTCGCGGGGGTATTCCTTCTTCTCGACGAGGGTGACGTCGAGTCCGTCCCGCGCCATCCAGTAGGCGGCAGCCGACCCGGCGGGGCCGCCACCGACGACGAGAACACGGGGAGAGGACATGGAGCCCGGATGGTATCTGCGGAATGGGGAAACGAGGAAGTGCGGCTGTATCGTCCCACGAAATGAGCGGGCTCTCACGCGCCACCGTCTCCCGGATGCCGAGATATCTCCGGCTCCTCGACGACATCCGCGAGTCGCAGCGAACCATCAGCTCGGGTGAGCTCGCCGACGCTGCCGGAGTCAACCCCGCAAACGTGCGACGCGACCTCTCAGACCTCGGTTTTCAGGGGACCAGAGGCGTCGGATACTCGGTCTCCGATCTCCGCTCTCGGATCCAAAAGGAGTTGGGGATCGCGGGAAGACGACCGGTGGCCATCGTCGGCGCCGGAAACCTCGGGACGGCGCTCGCCCGCTACCACGGGCTCAGTCAGCGGGGATTCGACGTGGTGGCCATCTACGACGTGGACCCGAAGCGGATCGGTCGCCACGTCGGCGAGTTGGAGGTGAGGGACTCGAAGCTCATCGAAGACGATTGCGGCCGGGGGCTCTTCGACATGGCGATCCTGGCGGTCCCGGCCGGCGCGGCACAGAGAGTGGCCGATCGGCTGGTGGCGGCGGGGATCTCCTCGATCCTCAACTTCGCCCCGGTCCGGGTGTCCGTGCCCGACGAGGTTCCGGTCCGTCAGGTCGACCTGAGCACGGAGCTGCAGATCCTGTCCTACTACGGGTGAGACCGCAGAACTCGCGAACCGAGGGCGCTGGACTTCGATGAGCGGGGCTGTGAACCCTGGGTTCACGGTATAGGCGCTACCCGCCGGATTCTTTGGTCTCCTCGTACTGGTGGAGGGAGACCAGGAAGACGAGGAATAGCACCAGGGACACCACCAGGTAGGTGATGGGGATGATGCGGATCTCGAACGCGTTGAGACCTTCGATGCTCCCGGGGATCGGACCGCGCGGCGCGTAGACGACGAACAGCATCGAGTTGAGCGCCAGCCAGCCGAAGACGGCCGCACCGGTGACCAGGAATCCGAGTCGTCTGCCCAGGTTCGTGTGGTTGAAGAGGTAGATAGCGCCGTAGAAGAGCAGCACCGAGACCGCGGTCAGGATGATGCCGGTGACGAACACGTTGGCCGACAGGAGCGACCTGAAGAGCTCACGAAACATCGTCTAGTCCTCCATTCCGTTCAGATTGCCGGCGCGGAGGTAGCGGGCCAGCAGATCGATGTCGTCCTGATCGAGGACGGCGCCGAACCCCGGCATGCGGCCCGACCCGAACCCGTTGAGGCCGTACGGTGTTTGGGCCTCGGATCCGTTGATGATGAAGTCGATGAGGAGGTCGGTCGCCTCCGGGTCTGTCGGGGGGTCGCCGAACTGGACCACCGGTCGCCCATCCCAGAGGGCGGGGCCGAATCCGCCCGAGCCGATCTCCTGGGTGTAGGGCATGCCGGCGGAAAAACCGGCGGTGTGGCACCGGGCGCAGTAGGCGTTGAAGAGGGCCACCGCCCGCCGGGCCTCGTCCTCGGAGCCACCCATCGCCGCGGCCACCCCGGCGAAGTCGACCTCCCAGGCCGCATTCTCGGCGGCATCGAGCAGGAACTGGAGGCCGGCCTCCTGCTGTGGCCGGATCCTGTCCTCGTTCTCGACGGCCACCCTGAGGTTGATCGCCACAGACTCGAGCCCTCCGACCATCGTGCTGGCTGTGCTGCGGTCGGGGTCGCCGGTGGTCTCCGGGTTCGTCGGATCGAGGTCGATGCGATTGATCCCCGAGGGGATCGTGGCCGCACTCGCCTCCGAGATCAGACCGCTGATCGCACCCTCTGCGGCGTCCGAGATGCCATCGTCGTCGGTGTCCGGCGACTCCTCGCTGATCTCGTCGTTCTCCAGCGCTGCCTCGATCCGGCTGATGTAGATCTCGAAGATGGGATTGGTGTCGAGCGCTGCCTCCATGTCGGCGAGTACCTCGTCGACCAACTCCGCATCGGGAGTCTCGGGGTCGAGAGTCACCGGCTCGATCACCCGATAGTGCTCCACGGCGCGGGCAGAGATCTCCGACAACTCCGCCTCGGCGGCATCGGAGAGCCCGTCACCATCGGTGTCGATGCCGTCGTCCGGGTTGTCCATGATCTCGGCCGCCCGGTCGGCGAGGGGTCCGATGACGGCGATATCGTCGGCGGCCTGGTCGATCTCGGCGAGCGTCTGAGCCTGGTTGACGATCGCCTGCTGGACGGTGCTCTCGGCGTTGGCGAGACGCCCCATCTCCTGGTCGATGCGCTGGGGGGTGAGGTTGACCACATCCTGCTGGGAAAGCTGGATGGTCGCCAGGTAGTTGACCACGTCCTCGACCTGCTTCTCGTTCATCGGCCCGCCGCCGGGGAGACCCCATGCCGGCATCGGCGTGTTGCCCCGGCCATAGGTGATCCAGAAGTTGACCTCGTCCTCGTCATATCGATAGAGGACGTCATCGAGCCGTGGCGCCGCCCACGAGACGCTGATGCCCGACCGCTGCTCGACGAACTGCGCCGAGCCGCCCGAGCCGAGCGGTCCGTGGCAGTCGAAACAAGCGAACTCCTCGACCAGATGCTCACCCCGCTCGACGGAGGCGTCGGCGAACTCCTCGACGAATCCTTCCTGGCGGTTGTTCTCGCTCAGGAAATAGAGGGGCAGCGAGATGGCGAGGAAGGCGGACAAGGCAATGGCCGCCTTCTGTCCTCCCTCGAGCCGTCTGGTCTCGAGCTGCTGGTCGTCGATGCCGGGCTTGAGGTTCGGAGCCACTTCCTCCACCCCACCCCGGTTCCTCAACGCGGAAACCAGCATCAAGCCGAGCCAGATGATCCCGGCGACGACGGCGAAGACGATGATGACGTCGGCGGTCACTTACCGGACTCCGTTTCCATCATCAGATGCAACTCGGGCCCTGAGGATAGGAGACGCTCTGCCGGGGAGCGCGTGGCGTCTCGATGATGGTGCCGGTGCGGACTATGAGGCGATCGTCCCTGACCTCGACGACGAAACGGTCGAGGTTCCTGGGTGCCGGGCCCCCGAAGTACTCGCCGATCGAGTTGTAGCGGGATCCGTGACAGGGGCACTCGAAGCCGATTGAAGTGGAGCACCAAGGCACCCGGCATCCCAGGTGCACACACCGCTGGAACAGCGCCATGAAGCCACCGGCGGCGACGTCGCGTCCCTCGTACTGGCTCGAGAGGGTGTCGGGGGCGGGGACGATGTAGGCCCGAGCCTCGGGGACGAAGACCGGCACTACCGATCCGTCGGGGTTGACGGTCTGGGCGGAGAGAGCTTCGAGGGATCCGGCGTCGACATCGGTGCCGAACCCGCCGCTCAGCTTCGGCCAGAAGAAGGCCAGGTAATAGATGCCCTGCAGTCCGAGGAACAACCCGAAGGTGGCGCCGATGGCGCGGTTGAAGAACTGGCGTCGGCTGACACCGGACTCCTCGGGGCTGACCTCGACGACACGCTGGGTCTCGACGACTTCGACCCCGGCCCCGGCGCCGACCAGCTCCCGTTCTTCCTCTTCCGCTACCGGCTCCTCCTCGGCGATCTCTTCGACTTCCTCTGTTTCGTCCTCGGGCACGGGAATCGGCTCGACGCGCACCCCCGACATCGACCGGTCGGCCCGTCGGGTCTCTTCGGACACACCCGCAGTGGGATCGGGCCGCTCGGCCCGGGTGCGGCGAAAGGCGATGGTGAAGGCGCCAACCGCTCCGAGGATGGCGAACACGGCGACGGCGACGAGGATCCAGTTGGCGAACGTCATTCGAAGTGCACCCAGTCTTTCAAGTCATCGAAGAACACGCCGTCCCGCCACGGAAAGGTGAAGTTGAACCCCTGACCCCGGAACAAGACGCCGATGATGGTCAGGGTCGCCGACCCAGCCAGGAAGAACGAGTAGAGCATGATGGCGAACTTACGGTCGGTGGGCCGGGTCGAGGGATTCTTGTCGACGTAGGGGATCATCATGAACCCGATGATCCCGATGAACAGCGGCACCATGACCCCGGCGATCTGCGGATCGAAGTAGCTGAGCAACTCCTGGAGCCCGAGGAAGTACCACGGAGCCTTGGAGGGATTGGGAGTGGCATTGAAGTTGGCCGGCTCGAGCAGCGGCGAGTGGATCACCACCGACATGATCACCAGCAGCCCGGTGACGGCGAGCAGCGCACCGAACTCCATGAGCATGAGGTGCGGCCAGGTGTTGACCTTGTCGGTCGGCTCCGCCTTGACGTTCTGGATCGCTCTGGCCTTGACCACCGTGAGGAGGCGTTGGGTGCGTACCCCCTCGGGGAGCCCGGTCGGAGGCACCGAGGGCCGGGGGCTGACCATGGCGGCCACCTTGCCGTTGCCGGTCCCGTCCCCTGAGCCGTCCCCCGAGGAGCCTTCCTCCAGATCCTCGACATCGACTACCGGGATCTCCTCACCATCGTCCTGGCCGGTTTCCTCGATCTCATCGGCCTCGGCTACTGCGACCGCTCCCGCCTCGGCGACCATCGCCACAGGGGACTCCTCCGGAGCGGCCGCAGCCTCCTTGGGCTCCTCCGGTGGGACGTCCTGTTCCATGTCCGAGGAGACCTCGGGCGACTCGGCCTCAGCCTCTCCCTCGGAGGGCACCTCTTCCACGGGCTCGGGGGCGTCCTCGTCGAGGGCGACCTCCTCGGTCTCCGCACCCTCGGGCTCGGAATGCGGCGGTTCGACCGGCGGGCCCTCACCCTTCATCTCGGCGAGAACCTGCTCGACCGGCACGCCCAAGGCCTTGGCCTTTGCTTCCGCCGACCTTCTCAGCAGGCTCTCTGGGATCTCCACCATCGATACTCCTTACAGGGGCCCTGAGATTCCGCCGTCCTTGCGGACACGCCAGAAGTGGACCGCCAGGAAGATGACCAGGATGAACGGGAAAGCGAGCACGTGGAGCACATAGAAGCGCAGCAACGTCGCCCCGGTCACCTCAACCCCGGCGAGAAGTGCGAACTTGACTTGGTCCCCGATCACCGGCGAGAACCCGGCCATGTTCGAGCCCACGGTGACCGCCCACAGCGCCA
>CAZYCX010000088.1:0-8256 GCA_964645875.1 uncultured Acidimicrobiaceae bacterium | reverse complement strand
CTCGCCCAGCCGACGAGATCCTCGTGTACGACGAGAACGGTCTGCCCAGCTGATGGTGATCGACACCTCCGCGCTGATGGCGATTCTGCAACGTGAGCCGGAGTCCCGTGTCTTCAACGAGGCCATCGAGTCGGCGCCGATGCGGCTTCTGTCCGCCGGGAACTTCGTTGAGTTATCGATCGTGGTCGAAGCAATGGCCGGAGCGGAAGGAGCCCGAGAACTGGATCACTTCCTCGAGACCGCCGGCGTCGAGGTGGTCGATGTGGATCGTCGTCAGGCTCTGGAGGCCCGCCGTGCCTTCGGGGTGTACGGGAAAGGACGTCATCAGGCCGGGCTGAACTTCGGTGACTGTTTCGCCTACGCCCTGGCCAAGGTTCGAGCCCAGCCCCTCCTCTACAAGGGAGGAGACTTCTCAGCTACCGACCTCGTCCCGGCGATCTAGCCGGGAGTCAGCTGGCCGGGATCCTGAACGCAGTCACCTGGTTGTCGGCCACGGATATATACGCCTCGGACTGTCCGTTGAAGCGGTCGCTACTCCAATCGAAAGTGATGTGGGTCGTATCTCCGTCGGTCGAGGCCGAGAGCACGGTCATGGAGGCATTCATCCCGATTGCGTCAGTGCGCGACCAGCTGCGCACCCCGTCTCGGCCATTCAATACCCGGCCCCAGTCGTCGACGTACCCGTCGGGGGCGAAAGCGGCCACAAACGCGTCTTCATCGCCGTTGTTGATGGCATCTACAACTGCTGCCACGGGCTGGGGCAACTCACCGGATTGATTCATCTGTCGTTCCTTCCTTAGCAGGCCGGATATCACTCCGACCCTATGCGACCGCCGTTGTCATCGTTGTCGGTCAGCCACCTTCCGGCAGGCGGTGTGGTGCAGCGTTCACACCGCATCGTCAGACGGCGACAGCGAATCGGCACGTGGTCCGCAGCCGGCCGCGCGGGCCGGGCTGGACGCGGAACGGGCGGGAGAGAACCTGCCGGACGACCTGGTAGTGCACACTCGAGCTGGCGAGAGGATCAGTGGTTCAGGAGAGTCCTTGACCACGCTCGAGACCCCGAGGCTGGCATCGCACAGGTATCGGTTGACACCGATGCATCTCCGCGGTAACAAAGGAGCCGCAGTGAGACGGACGTTTCATCTAGTGAAACAGAGGAGGAGGAGGCCCCAGATGAGAGACGGTCTACGAAACAGGCGATGGAATCTGATCGCCTTGCTGGCTGTCCTGGCTCTCGTCGTTGCCGCCTGCGGCGAAGACGTTGCAGACACCACGACTACGGAAGGCGACGGCACAGAGACCACGCAAGCGGACACACCCGATACCACCGACGCCCCCGACACGACGGAAGGGGAAGCGGACGGGGAGCAGACGGTCCGCTTCCTGATGGCGGAGAACTTCTGGGCCGACTGGACCCCGTACGCCTCCACCGCGCTGAGCCAGAAGAGACTCGAGCGTCACATCTACGACTACCTGGTCGACTTCCCCACCGGCGACCTGAGCGACCCGGCGCCTGCGCTGGCCACCGAGTGGACCCAGATCGACGACACCACCTGGGAGTTCCGGCTTCGTGACGACGTCGTCTTCCACGACGGGCAGCCGATGACCGCAGCGGACGTGAAGGCTTCCGTCGAGCTCGCCTCCGGGTTCAGCGGCGAGAGCGCCTACGCCCTCACCTGGGCGCCCGCCGAAGTCGAGATAGTCGACGACCACACGGTGCGGATCGTCACCGAGGAGCCGTTCGCTCCCATGCTCGCCGAGCTCTGGTGGACGCCGATCGTCTCCGCGGAGTGGCTCGAGGCTGGAGGAGACCAACTGGCCAACAACCCCAACGGCACCGGCCCGTTCCGTCTCGCAGAAGACTCGGTCAACATCAAGACCATGGTGCCCAATGAGAACTACTGGCAAGACCCTCCACAGATCGACACGCTGATCTGGGAGTTCGTCCAGGATCCCCAGACCCGTCTCAACGCCCTCCTCTCCGGTGAGGCCCACGCCATCGACCGCGTGCCCCCCGAACATCTCGAGATCATCGACGAGGAGGAAGGCGTCGAGAACGTCAGCGTCACCGGGATCGAGAGTGTGAACCTGTATGTCCGCCCTGGCCGGTTGCCCATCTGGGACGAGAACGCCGACTTCCGACGTGCTGTGAACCTTTCGTTCGACCGGACACCGCTCGTAGAGAACCTGGTCATGGGGGCAGCGGCACAGGCGGGCTCCTTCATTCCGACGGAAGCCTTGTACTACGGGGAGCAGTCTCCGCCGTTCACTGCCGATCTCGAGGGAGCGATTGCAGCCTTAGAGGCGGCCGGTGTTCCCGACGGTGGGCCCGAGTTCGAGATTTGGGCCGCGGAGGGATTCCTGCCCAGAGCAGTTCCGGTGGTGGAGGCGATCGCCGCCCAGATGCGCGAGGTGGGCCTCAAACCGATCATCGTCACCAGCGACGTGGCCGGGCTCATCGACGATGCGTTCAGCGATACCGGCACCGGAGCGTTCTATCACCTGAGTTGGGCGACGTCGGGTGACCCACATCCGGCTTCTGCGGTGTACTCGTCGCAGTTCGCGTGGTACTTCGGTGACGAGGAGTTGGACGGTCTCATCGCCCAGGGTCGGACGACACTGAACCCGGCTGAGCGCGAGGCGGTGTACTCCGACCTCCAGGCTCACATGTGGGAGCAGGCGTGGCACGTCCCGCTGTACAACTCCGACTTCACCCTGGCCAAGGTGAACGCGCTGGAAGGAGTGCGTGTGCTGCCCAACGTCTTTCTGACAGACTTCTATGAAGCGAGTCTGAGCGGCTAGAGGTTGATCCTGGGCAGCAGCAGAGACAAGGCCACACGCGGATGAGGGGACGAGTTCTCCTCATCCGCGTCGTCCAGATGGTGTTCGTCGTGGTGGCGGTGGTGACGATCGCCTTCTTCTTGCTTCGCATCGCCACCGGGGATCCCGCCCGGCTGGTCAACCCTCCGGGGACCCCCGAGGAGATCATCGCCCAGACCCGTGCCCGGATCGGCACCGACGTCTCGATGTGGCAGCAGTATGTCACCTATCTGAGCGGGGCGGTCGCCGGCGATCTCGGCACTTCGTTTCGCGGCTCTCAGCCCGTCGCCGAGGCGGTGCTGCGGGCTCTGCCCAACACCCTCATCCTGGCGGGTCTGACCGTCTCCATCTCGGCGGTGCTCGCCATCGGCTTCGGGGTCCTTGCGGCGTGGCGGCCGGAAGGGCTCGTCGACCGTCTCGTCCTCGGGTTCGCCGCGGTCGCCCAGGCGACCCCGGCCTTCTGGCTGGCGGTTGTGCTCATCCTCGTGTTCTCGATCAACCTGGGATGGTTCCCGGCCATCGACATGAGGGGTTGGCGGAGCTTCGTGCTCCCGGTGACGACCCTGGTGCTGAGCCTCAGCCCGATCCTGGTCCGCACCGCCCGTCAGTCGTTCGCAGAGACCTTCAGCGAGGACTACATCAAGGCCGCCCGGGCACGGGGGCTCCCCACGTGGCGTGTCCTCGGGATTCACGGCCTCAAGTCGGCCTCCCTTCCCCTCATAACTCTCATCGGTCTCCAACTCGGGTTTCTCCTCGCGGGAGCCGTTGTGGTCGAGGCGATCTTCAACTGGCCCGGTATTGGGAAGCTGATCCTCGACTCGCTCGCCAGCCGCGACTTCCCCATGATCCAGGGCGGGATCCTGGTGGCGGCGATGGTGTTCGTCATCCTCAACTTCATCGTCGACATGCTCTACGCCGTACTCGATCCTCGAGTGGGGGCTGCCCAGGCATGACCGACCTCGTCGCTTCCGAATCCCAGCGTGAAGCGGGCGCCGACCGGCCCCGACGGCTGATCTCCGCTTTCGAGAGCCCGCTGGCTCTCGCCGGTCTGGCCGGGACGACCGTCATCCTGCTGGCAGCAGTCTTCGCCCCTGGCCTCGCCCCACACGACCCAACCGCTCAGAACCTCGCCCATATCCTCGCCCCTCCATTCTGGGCAGAAGCCGGGTCCATCGACTTCCCGCTCGGCACCGATGGGCTCGGTAGGGACGTTCTCAGCCGCATCCTCTTCGGCGCCCGCAACTCACTCGTCATCAGCTTCTTCGCCATGCTGCTCGGCTCGAGTCTCGGTCTGATCACCGGACTGCTCGCCGGCTTCTTCGGTGGCCGTACCGACTCGATCATCATGCGGCTCGGGGATGTCCAACTGGCGTTCCCGTTCATCCTCCTGGCCATCGCCGTGCTCGGTGTGGTACCGAATCGCAGCGCATGGCACATCATCGTGGTGCTCGGCATCCCGGGCTGGATCATCTACGCCCGCGTAGTGCGCAGCCGGGTCATCGCCGAGAAGGAGAAAGACTATGTGGCCGCGGCGCGGGCGATCGGGGCATCCAGGTGGAGACGGCTGTTCACCTACGTGTTCCCCTCGGTGTGGCAGGTGATCCCGGTGATCGCTCTCCTCGACTTCGGGTTCCTGATCATCATGGAGTCGACCCTGAGCTTCCTCGGCCTCGGGCTCACCCCACCCGCTGCCACCTGGGGCGGGATCCTCGCCGAGGGGCGAAGGAACATGGTGGTGTCGCCGTGGCTGCCCATACTCCCCGGTATCGCCATCGTGCTCACCGTGCTCAGCATCAACCTGCTCGGAGACGGCGTCGCCAAGGTGATCGACCCCGTCGGCGCCAAAGGCGGCTTCAGGAGGCTCGGTCCTGGGCGAGCCGAGAGAGCGGACGCGTCGGACGAGACGCCGCCGCTGTTGCGGGTGAGGAACCTGAGCGTCGAGTTCCCCGACGAGGGCGGGACGATCTCCGCGGTTCGGGACGTCAGCTTCGACCTGAAGCGAGGCGAGATACTCGGCATGGTCGGAGAGAGCGGCTCGGGGAAGTCGGTCACGGCCGCGGCCATCATCCAGCTGATCGACCCTCCCGGCCGAATCACGTCGGGCGAGATCCTCCTCGCCGGCGAGGACGTGGTCCAGGTGAGCGACCGCCGGATGCGACGGCTGCGGGGTCGGTCGGTCGCGATGATCTTCCAGAACCCGGCCGCCTCGCTGAACCCGGTCCTCACCGTGGGTTACCAGATGCGGGAGACGCTGAAGACCATCGGCATCCCCAACGAGGACGTGGACGACAAGGTCGTCCGGGTGCTGACGACTGTCGGGATTCCCGACCCGAAGAGGGTGGTGCGCCAGTATCCGTTCGAGCTCTCCGGAGGGATGAACCAGCGGGTGATGATCGCGATGGCCCTCGCCGCCCAGCCTCAACTCCTCATCGCCGACGAGCCGACCACTGCCCTCGACACCACTACCCAGGAGCAGATCCTCAGCGAACTCGTCGACCTCGCCCGCAGCAGGGACATCAGCCTCCTGCTCATAACCCACGACATAGCGCTCGTGTCCCAATACGCAGACCGGATCCTCGTGTTGTACGCCGGCGAGGTCTGCGAGAACGGGCCGACCGGCCGGGTCATCTCCGATCCGGCTCATCCCTACACGAGAGCACTCCTCGAGTCGGTCCCCCGCGTCGAGGTTCGCACCGACCGACTCCGGGCCATCCCAGGGGAGCTCCCCGACCCGAGGGCCTCTTCCATCGGGTGCCCGTTCGCGGCCCGCTGCCCTCACGTGATGGACATCTGCCGGGTCGACGACCCGTTCCCCGTCGAGATCGCCTCGGGGCAGTGGGCGGCATGCCATCTGTGGACCGAGGACCGAGCCGAGGTGATGCGGACATGACACTCGTCGACGTGAGAGACGTCACCAAGCGCTTCGACGTTCGTACCCGCCGCTTCACCAGGTCGAAGGGGACCCTCGTCGCGGTCAAGGGAGTGTCCCTTCAGATCGAGACCGGAGAGACGCTCGGTCTGGTGGGGGAGAGCGGCTGCGGAAAGTCCACTCTGGGGCGAATCGTGGTGCGCCTGCTCGATCCAAGCTCGGGGGAAGTCCGACTCGACGGGGTCGTCTACGACTCGGACGACCCGGCGCTGCGGCGCTCGGTGCAGATCATCTTCCAGGACCCGTACACGTCACTGCCCCCGAAGATGAGGGTGGGCAGGATTCTCGCCGAGCCCCTGCTCATCCACAGGATCGTCCCCGAGGAGGCTGTCGAGTCACGAGTGCTCCAGCTCCTCGCCGATGTCGGCTTGAAGCGCGAGCATGCCAACTCATATGCGTCCGAACTCTCCGGTGGGCAGCGCCAGAGGGTGAGCATCGCCCGTGCTCTGGCCGTCGAGCCCGAGCTGATCGTGGCCGACGAGGCCGTCTCAGCCCTGGACGTCTCCGTCCAGGCCCAGATCCTCAACCTGATGAGAGACTTGCAGGGGCAGCGGGGAATCGCCTATCTGTTCATATCCCATGACCTCGGTGTGGTGCGATACATGAGCCACCGCATAGCCGTGATGTACCTCGGAGAGATCGTGGAGCTGGGCAGTGCCGACGACGTCACCGAGCGTGCCCTCCATCCCTACACCAACGCCCTACTGTCCGCGGTCCCGACAATCCACGGCACGAACCCGGTCTCACGGGCCGAGTCCGAGCCACCCGACCCGGCGAATCCTCCTTCGGGCTGCTCGTTTCACCCTCGCTGCAGCTGGGCACAGGATGTCTGTGCCGCGGAATCGCCGCAGCTCATCGAGTGGAAGCCGGGACATCGTGCCTCGTGCCACTTCGCTCTCGAGGTGTTCGAGAGCACCAGGACCCTCGGTTCCGAGCCGGCAACGGGAGGTGAAGGGTGAGTAATCCGAAGATCGCGGTGATCGGGCTCGGATTCATGGGTGCCAAGTGGTCGCGGCTCATCGCCGAGAGTGGGTTGATCGACCTCGCCGCGGTGTCAGACGTCCGTGTCGATGTCGCTAAGCAGCTGGCATCGGCCTACGACGCAGAGTTCGTTCCCGAACCGATGGAGGCGGCCGGCCGCGCCGGTGTCGACGGGGTCGTCGTCTGCACCCCGGAGCACCTCCACGTCGAGGTGGCGATGATGGCGATCGAGTCGGGCAAGGCCCTGGCAGTGGAGAAGCCGATCGCACACACGCTGGAGGATGCGGAGCTGATCAGAGACCGCGCCGACGAGGCTGGAGTCCCGGTGCTGGCCGGCCACGTCCTCCGCTTCGAGCCCCGCTATGCGGCAATCAGAGAAGCCATCGAGAACGGCGAGATTGGCGAGGTCCAGGCGATCCGGAGCGAGCGGATAGGACTCGTTGCCGATCAGAAGATCCTCGGTGGACGCACCTCTATCGCCCTCTACTACGGTGTTCACGAGTTCGACATCGCCCGCTGGTACGCCGGCGACGTGGCCACTGTCGCCGCCGCCAGGAGCTCTGGCGTCGTTCGGTCCCGCGGCTACGACGTCGAGGATCTCTACTCGGCAGTGCTCACTTTTCGCTCCGGTGCACACGGCACCGCCATGATCGGCTGGTCCCTTCCTCCGAGGACCCCTGGATACGGTCTGGCCGGGTTCACCGTGATCGGGGAGAGCGGCCTTCTCCAGGTGAGGCAGGGAGATACCGGTTTCACCAAGGTGCTGGACAGTGGCCCTTCCAACGCCGACATCTACTACTCGCCAGAAGTCCATGGCTCGATGTACGGCGCCCTGGGGATCGAAGTCGACCATTTCGCCCGCATCGTCCGCAACGAGGCCGATCCGGTCTGCACCGCCTCCGACGGCACCGAATCGCTCAGAGTCTCGCTGGCCATGGAGGAAGCCGCCCGGCTCGGAGAGGTAGTCGAGCTATGAGCAATGACACCCGGTACGCCGTGCGATCCGTGCTCAGGGTGCTCGACATCCTCGACCTCCTCAGGCAACGGCCGGGAGGCGCCACGCTGAAAGAGCTCGCCCACGTGACCGACATGCCCAAGAGCTCGGTCTTCCGTTACCTCGCCACTCTCGAATCACGTGGCTACGTGGAGCGGATCGACAGAGACGGGGCCTTTCGTTTGAGTGCCGCCTTCATCTCGACGGAGGCCCATCATCTCGAGCTGTTGGCCAACCGGGCACGTCCGCGGATGGAGGAGCTGCGGGACAGGTTCGGTGAGACGGTCAACCTCGCCGTGCTCGACGACACCCGCATCGTCTACCTGGAGATCGTGGAGAGTCGCCGCAGCATGCGCTGGGTGGTCGCCAAAGGAGACCGGGAGCATCTCCATTCCACGGCCCTCGGGAAAGCCGTCGCCATGGTCCTCGACGACCAGCACATCTCATCGATTCTCGGGGCCGCGGGGATGCCCGTCCGAACCGAGCGGACCATCGGAGACCCCGACGTGTTCCTCGCCGAGATCGCCCG
>CAZYCX010000087.1:1676-8283 GCA_964645875.1 uncultured Acidimicrobiaceae bacterium | reverse complement strand
CCGGCGACCCTGTTGTCGGCCTCTTCGATCTCGTGGGGCTCGAGCGGGTGCCAGGAGAGCTCCATGCCCGCCCAGAGGCTCTTCGAGATCGGGTAGAAGACGATCGGGATGACGATGTTGGCCAGCGCGGTCACAACGAGCACCGTCACCCACGGTACGTCCGGAAAGGTGAGCATCACCATCCCTCCGAACACCACGAGGAAGGTGGCGAAAATCACCGTCGTGTTGATGATCACGGCACCCACCCAGTAGCCGTGCTCCCGTTCGAACTGCAGCCCGCAGCGAGAGCAGTGCTCCTTCATTCGGAACCATCCGTCGAAGGCGGGCTCGCCACAACGGGGGCAGCGTCGTCTGATCCCTCGTGACACCAGCTTGGCTCTCGAGAGGTTCGGGTCAGACACCATGTCGAGGTTATCGTCGGCACGTGATACGAGAAGAGGTGGCGCTTCGGCGCCGCGAGTATGAGACGGCCGGTCTCGACCCCGAAGTCATGGCCGACGACCCCCTCTCCGAGTTCGAGGAGTGGTTCGCCGGCGTTCTCGAAGTCGATCTGTACGAGCCGAGTGCATTCGTGCTCGCCACCGTCGATGCCGACGGCACGCCGTCGGCGAGGGCGCTGTTGATGAAGGACCTCTCGGCGGAAGGGCTGGTGTTCTACACCGGTCTCGACAGTCGCAAGAGCCGGGCCATGACCGCCAACCCCCGGGCCGCGGCCACCTTCGTCTGGACCCAACTCCATCGTCAGGTCAGGTTCGAGGGGTCCGTCGCCCAGGTGACCGCCGAAGAGGCCGACGCGTACTTCACCTCCCGTCCCCGCGGCGCGCAGATCGCCGCCCACGCCTCACGGCAGAGTGAGGTGGTGGTGAATCGGTCCGTGTTGGAGGAGCGCTTCGACGCGGTCTCCCAGGAGTATGGGGAGACGATCCCTCGCCCCGAGCAATGGGGTGGGTGGCGCCTGAGCCCGGAGATGGTCGAGTTCTGGCAAGGCAGGCCAAACCGCTTCCACGATCGGATTCGCTATCGGAGCGAAGCCGACAGATGGGTCAAGGAGAGGCTCTCACCATGAGGGTTCACGTCGTCGGCTCGTCGGGGACCTACCCGGCCCATGGGCGTCCCGCATCGGGTTATGTGATCGAACAGGGCGCCACCCGCGTGTGGTGTGACGCCGGATCGGGGACGTTCATCTCGTTACCCGTCGAGCCGGACCTGATCGACGCCGTGGTCATCTCCCACCAGCATCCCGATCACTGCTCGGACCTGATGGCTGCCTTCCACGCCTGGACCTACCGGCCCGATCCCAGGCCACCCGTGCCGTTGTACGCGCCCCAGGCGGTGTGGGATCGTCTGATCGGGTTTCTCGAGAGCGAGCCGCCCTGTTTCGACTTCATCCCGGTGTGGTCCGGTGAAGAGGTCGAGATCGGTGATCTGAAGGTGTCGTTCGTGGAGATGGACCACTCGGTCCCCACCGTTGGCTCGCGGTGGGATGGAAACGGCCGCACGCTCTTCTACACCGCGGACACCGGCCCGGCGGGGGAGTGGCGGGACTCGGCTTCCGGAGTCGACGTCCTGTTGTCGGAGGCCTCCTATCAGGAGGCAACGAAGAATGCCGACTATCCCCATCATCTCAGTGCCATGGAGGCGGGGGAGATCGCACGCAGCATCGGCGCCGGGACCCTGGTGTTGACCCACATCCCGCCGTATCTCGACCCTTCCGTCTCCGTGGCGGAGGCAGAGTCGGCGTTTGGACATCCGGTGCGTCTCGCCGTGGCCGGGACCAGTTTCGAGGTGTGAGACCCTGCGTTTAGCGTGATCGGAATGACCGACCGTCCCCGCGATCAACTTCGACCTGTCAGCGTCGAGCTCGGCTTCACCACTTCCACGCCTGGCTCGGTCCTCATCTCCATGGGCAAGACCCGGGTGCTGTGCACCGCATCCATCGAAGCCGAGGTGCCGCGGTGGCTACGCGATTCAGACCGGGGATGGGTGACGGCCGAGTACGCGATGTTGCCCGGATCCTCAGGGGAAAGGATACGTCGCGACCACATCGAAGGGGGAAGGGCCAAAGAGATCTCCCGCCTGATCGGTCGGGCGCTGCGCGCCGCGGTCAATCTCGCCAAGATGGGCCAGCTGATGATTCGCGTCGACTGTGATGTCATCGAGGCTGATGGCGGGACCCGAACCGCGGCGATCACCGGGGCGTGGATTGCCCTCCATCAGGCTTTCGAGGAGGCGGTGGCCCGGGGGCTCATCGCGGAGAACCCGATCGTCGACGAGGTGGCGGCGATCTCGGTCGGGATCGTCGAGGGCGAGAAGGTGCTCGATCTCGACTACGACAACGACGTGGCGGCGGAGGTCGATCTCAACGTGGTGATGAGCGGGCGCGGTCTTCTCGTCGAGGTGCAGGGGACTGCCGAAGGGGCCCCGTTCACCCGGGAAGACCTCGACGAGCTGCTCGATCTGGCCACGGTGGGCATCGAAGAGCTCGTGGACATGCAGCGGAGAGCGGTGACAGGGTGATCCCGAGGCTGGTCGTCGCCTCCAAGAACCCCGACAAGATCACCGAGATCGAGGGGGTCCTCGACGGCACCGGCCTGGCGGAGGAGATCGTCCGCGGTCTCGACTGGCCCGACGTCGACGAGACCGGCTCGACCCTGGAGGAGAACGCACTCCTCAAGGCCCGCGTCGTCGTGGATGCGACAGGATTGCCCGTGCTCGCCGACGACACCGGGCTCGAGGTGGAGGCGTTGGACGGCGCACCCGGGGTCCACACCGCCCGCTACGCCGGTGACGCTGCCCGCTATGAGGACAATGTGGCCAAGCTGATCGAAGAGATGTCCGGGATCGAGGATCGTCGCGCCCGGTTCAGGACGGTGGTTGCGCTGGTGTTCCCCGACGGGGTCGAAGTGACGGCGGAAGGGGTCCTCGAGGGGACGATCACCGAACGGCCGAAAGGCGACAGTGGGTTCGGGTATGACCCGGTGTTCGAGTTGGAGGGTCGAACCCTGGCCGAGATGGGCCCGGAAGAGAAGAACCGGCTCTCACACCGCGCTCTCGCCATCAGGGCCCTGGCCGAATCGCTCGGTCTATGAGGCCACACGTCGTCATCGTCGGGGCGGGATTCGCCGGGCTCAACGCAGCCAAGGCCTTGAGGAGGGCCGAGGTCGACATCACCATCATCGACCGCCGCAACTTCCATCTCTTCCAGCCGCTCCTCTACCAGGTGGCGATGGCGGCGCTGAATCCGTCTGACATCGCCTATCCGATCCGCTCGGTGTTCAAGAACCAGGCGAATGTGGTTCGGGTGCTCCTCGGTGAGGTGACCTCGGTGGATCTGGAGCGCCGGCGAGTGGTGGTCGACGAGGTGCCGGTGGCATACGACCATCTCATCGTCGCCACCGGTGCCACCCACTCGTATTTCGGCAACGACGAGTGGGAGCCGGTCGCCCCCGGTCTCAAGACCATCGAGGACGCTCTGACGATTCGAGCCCGGGTGTTGCGTGCTTTCGAACGGGCCGAGGCAGACCCGGACGATGCGAGGCGTCTGTTGACCTTCGTCGTCGTCGGTGCGGGACCGACCGGAGTGGAACTGGCGGGGGCCCTGGTCGAGATCGCCGTCCACGCCATGGGCAAGGAGTTCGACGTGGTCGACCCCTCCCGGGCCCGGGTCATCCTGGTGGAGGGAACCGACCGCGTGCTCCCTCCGTACCCGCCGTCGCTCTCGGCTTCCGCACGACGTCAACTCGAAGATCTCGGTGTCGAGGTGAGGACCGACTCCCTCGTCTCCGGAATCGACGAAGGGGGTGTGACCCTGTCGTCGGGCGAGCGGGTCGAAGCGGGGACGGTGCTCTGGGCGGCAGGAGTGCAGGCGTCGTCACTGGGGTCGATGTTGGGCGAAGTCGACCGGGCCGGCCGGGTCCTGGTCGAGCCGGATCTGTCGGTCCCCGGACACCCCGAGGTGTTCGTCGTCGGCGACCTCGCCGCGGTGGAGGGAGTCCCCGGCGTCGCTCCGGCGGCGATGCAGATGGGGCGACACGCCGGGCGAGTCGTCGCCTCCGGGGAGCGGCGCCGGTTTCGATATCGAGACAAAGGGTCTCTCGCCACGATCGGACGGGCCCGGGCGGTGGCCGACATCAAGGGGCTGCGTTTCGGAGGGTTCGTGGCCTGGTTCGCCTGGTTGGCAATCCACATCTTCTATCTGATCGGATTCAGGAACCGGTTCTTCGTGCTCGCCGGCTGGGCGTGGCACTACCTCACCTTCCGGCGGGGGGCGCGGATCATCACGGGGATACCCAAAGAGCGGTGAGGATCCCGATCGGGCCATGCGTACCTGGCGAACCGAACGACCACCCTTGGGGTCGGACTCAGCCCTGGGTGAGGGAGATCAGGTCGTAGGCGACGGGATGACCGGGGCCGGGGGCCCGACAGGTGAGATATGCGGATTCCCGCGCAGGGCGGGCAACCACCGTCACCCTGATGGGTCCCTCCGGGCCGGCGAAGACCACTTCGGCCTGGTTGTCGGACCTCATGTACTCCGACACCATCAGGTCATCGAGACCGCTCAGGCCCTCCGTTTCGCGAGCGAAGTGCTCCGCAGCCTGGACCAGACGGGGTCGGGTGCTTCGCCCCCGGTGGTGGGCCAGGTCGAGCCGGCCACCTTCGTATCCGGCGACCAGCGGCTCGGCGTCTTCGGGCTCCAGCCGCCCGAAGTAGTCGCCTCTGGGGAGGACGAGGAGGTTGCCGGAGAACCTGTCTCCCCCGATGTGGGACACCTCCCATGTCCGATCGGGTCTGACCGATGACAGGGCCCGATACAGGGGACGACCGTTGTCGGCGCAGCAGATGTCGTGGCGGCCATGGGTGCAGACCAGGTAGATCGGATCATTGATCACCGTGCCCGGGCCCACGTCGCCGCCGGCGAGGGCATCGAAGTCGATGTCCAGGAGCGCGGCGGGCTCGCCTAGGGGCATCGACATCAAAGCCGGCGCTTGGCCTCTGTCTCCAGAGTGCGCCTTGAAGACGATCCGCCCATCGCTCGACTCCGTTCGGCGGCGGATGAGCAGGATTCGCACACCGGACGCCCTGCGTTGCAGCTCCGTGGCCATGGCGGAAGGAAATTTGGAGTCGGTCAGCGCCTCCGGTCCCCAGGCTCCCGGTTGCTCGATGAGGAGCCAGGCCGACACCAGGGACGCGGTGGCGTAATGAGGCTCGGCGCGGGCCACCGCCTCGCTGGAGCATCGCCAGTCGTCACCTATCAATCGACGACCTCGAGCAGTCCTTCTCGGATCAGCCGACGCACCAGGACGAGGCGGCCCGCTTCGTCGAGTCCGGGAAGGTCGGCCACGACCAGTTTCTCGCCGGAAGCGATGAGGGTCATCGCCGGCTCGACCCAACCGGGCATGCGCAGCTCACGATCCCCGAGCAGGACAGAGAGTTCGCCGTCGACGAACTCGTGGACACACATCGAGCCCACCCGTCGGGTGACGATCGACTCGTCCCCGATCTCGTCGCGGGCGAGGAGACGGTGGATCTGTCCCCTCAGGAGGGGTTGTCGTGTGGTGAGGAACTTGCGGCGCAGAGCGCGCGCCAGCACGGACGGGTCGAGGGCGGCCAGCGCCTTTCCCATCGCTTCTAGGTGGCTTCGGACCTCGTCGGTGAAGGCACCGGTATCGGCTGCAAAGTCGAGAGGAAGGGGCCGGGCCAGCTCAGGGTCCTCTCTGATCAGCTTCGCCGCCGCCTCGAGGGCATCGGCCCACGTCATGGCCAGGATCCCGATCGTGATGTGGACGGAGGCCAACTCCTGGGTGCTGGCTGAGTGAGGGAATCCGGCAGGGATGTAGAGAGAGTCTCCCGGGGCAAGCACCTCGTCGATGACCGGGGGGCGGCTCGGGGGCAAGTCGTGGCGGTCGTGGACTCGCCATTGTTTGGTCCCGTGTGATTGGAGGACGAACACATCGTGTTCGTCCTCGTGGGCGGCGAAACCCTGCGCGCCCGGTGGGGTGATGTAGGCGTTGGCCTGGATCGGGTGCCCGAGGCCCAACTCCAGGGCACGGCAGTAGTCGGCGAGGGGCTCCCAGTAGCGGTGCATGCCCTGGAACACGATGGTTGCCCCGTTGTCGAACTCGGCGAACACCGCCGCGGCGTCGATCACCCCGGTGGCCCGATTTGACCCGGTTCGGGTGGTCTTGGTGTAACGGGCCGACGGCATCGTCTCACCATCCTTGACCAGACGGAACGCAGGTAGGCGGAGACCGCTGGTGGAGATGATCAGGTCTACGTCGTCGAGGGAGAGGAGGTCACTGAATCCGTTGCTGTCAGAGGCCCTTCGATGTTGAGGACGCTTCGCCCAGAGCTCCGCGGCGAACTGCTCCGGGTCTCCCACCGCACGGGCGAGTGCCTGACGCCCTTCGACGTCACTCGGGTCGATGGCTGTGTACAGGGGTCAGCTGTCCCGCGAGTCGCTGTCGGTTGAGTCGACGCCGTCGCTGTCGGATGTGTCGACGCCGTCGCTGTCGGATGTGTCGACGCCGTCGCTGTCGGATGTGTCGACGCCGTCGCTGTCGGATGTGTCGACGCCGTCGCTGTCGGATGTGTCGACGCCGTCGCTGTC
>CAZYCX010000087.1:0-1576 GCA_964645875.1 uncultured Acidimicrobiaceae bacterium | reverse complement strand
GCTGTCGGATGTGTCGACGCCGTCGCTGTCCCTGGTGGTCGCCTTGGGTGTCTCTCTTCCGATGGTCCTGATGTCTTCGTCGGTCAGGCTCTCCGGTGTCGTCTCGCTGGCACTCATGATTCCTCCTTGGTTGAACACGGGCCTGCCCCCGAAGTTACTCCACGACAGCTCGATCGGTGGCGGGTGATGACGTTCCCGGCGGATGGCCTGCCCGGTATACGTAGGCTGAAGACATGGCACTGACACCCGGCGGGAGGTATTCCATCGTCTACCGGGAGCGCGGCGAGGAGAAGACCGCCGTGGCCCATTACCGCGGATTCGGCACTGCTGCCGCAATCGCTCGCGACGACATGGTCGAGCCGGCGGATGGGGAAGCGGGGAAGTTGCACTGGTTCAAGATCGACGGACGGCTGAGCTATGTGACGATCGAGCCCGACGACCTCATCAGCTACGAGGAGGCCGAGGGCTACACCTGAGCGGTCTCCGGTGCGGGCCTGACGGATCTGTCGGCAACGACCCCTCTGTTCGGCGTCGGTCGGGGACGGTACGTTCGAAATCGGAGGACCGATCAGGTGAGAGTTCGATGGTCGATACCTGTCAGATCGAGTTGGACGACGACTTCGATGCCTGCCCGGACTGTGGTGTCTCGGCTTGGCGGCAGATCGAGGACGATCGTGTGGTCCACGAGGATTTCTACGTTCACGACGAGCTCTGGGACTCGGTGTGTCCCGACGACGAGGTCTTCGAATGGGTCGTGGGAGGCACCAGGTTCATGGAGGGGCGGTTCGTGATGTGCGTTGGCTGCTTCGAGAGGAGGTTGGGGAGGAGACTGACTCGGGCGGACCTGACGGTGCCGCCGGGGTACCTGTTTGGGACTCCGCCGTCGCAACGCTTCGTGTCGCGCTGGGAGAATGCGGGCGAGAACACCCGAACGTCACAGGGTGGGCACCCATGAGTCTCGAAGGACGACTTCGGTAGGCCTTCGATTCAGGCGCCGAGCTTCACGACCATCACCCAGACGACCGCTGCAAACAGGACCAAGTGGGCGAGAGTGCTCCATGAGAGTGTTCTGCGAAAGCTGTCGACGTCCGGCGTTTTAGCCTCTGCGATCCTGGTGAGCCTCGGTCCGATGATCGCACTCTCGAGGATGCCTTCGACGGCGATTGCAGCGATCCCGATCAGGACGAAGGCGTGTCCCCAACCAAATCGGTCAGAGACGATCACGAGGGCTGCTCCGGACAGGAACAGAATGACGACGGCTGTGCCGAAGAACTTGGCACCGGTGGCTTCTTCTACTGACTTCACGGTCTTCAGATCCCGCAGGGCTCCCAAGACGGAGAACGAATATCCGGCGAAGAGAGAGCCGCCGATCCACGCAGCGGCCGCCAGGACATGAACCACCAGTAGGAGATCTCGCATGATGGCCGCCAAGCTAGCCACGAGATCGGTGCCCTCCGGGGAGCACCTCATCGAGGTTCATGAGATCGGTCTGACGCGGAGGGCGAACTGGCTGCAAGGCGGTTGCAGTTGGCTGAATCCGCCCGGATGGCATCGCCGGTGTTTCCGTGTGCGGGCG
>CAZYCX010000086.1:0-8570 GCA_964645875.1 uncultured Acidimicrobiaceae bacterium | reverse complement strand
TCAAGCCGGTGCAGCGCCGGATCATCTACTCGATGTTCGAGAACAACATCAGCCCGTCCTCGGCGCACCGGAAGTGCTCCAAGGTCGTCGGCGACGTCATGGGCAACTACCACCCTCATGGGGACCAGGCGATCTACGACGCCCTGGTCCGGATGGGCCAGGACTTCTCGATGCGGCACCTCCTCATCGACCCACAGGGCAACTTCGGGTCGATCGACGACCCTCCCGGCGCAGCCCGCTACACCGAGTGCCGTCTCACCAAGCTGTCCACCCATCTGCTCGAGGGAATCAACGAGGACACGGTGGACTTCGTCGAGAACTATTCCGGCGAGCTCCAGCAGCCGTCGGTCTTGCCCGCTCGCTTCCCCAACCTCTTGATCAACGGCTCTCAGGGAATCGCGGTCGGGATGGCCACCCACATCCCGCCTCACAACCTCGGTGAGGTCATCGACGCCGCCCTCCACATGATCGACAACCCTGATGCGACTTCGGAAGAGCTGTTGAGGTTCATCAAAGGCCCCGACTTCCCCACCGGGGGATTCCTGGTCGGCAACGGTGGGATACGCGACGCCCTGACCACCGGTCGGGGCTCGGTCAAGATCCGCGCCGTGTGCGATGTCCAGGAGATTCGGAAAGGTCGAACCGCCATCGTGGTCACCGAGCTTCCGTACCAGGTGTCCATCGAGCGGGTCATGGCGAAGATCAAAGACCTGGTCGACTCCAAGAAGCTGAGCGGCATCGCCGACACGCGCAACGAGTCCTCTGACCGGGTCGGCACCAGACTCGTCATCGAGCTCAAGCAGGGTGCGGTGCCCCAGGTGGTGCTCAACCAGCTCTACAAGAACACACCACTGCAGGACAGCTTTGGCTACAACATGGTTTCGCTCGTCGACGGTGTCCCCCGCACGCTCAACATCGCCGAGATGCTCGGCTACTACCTCGATCACCAGATGGAGGTCATCGAGCGCCGGACCCGGTTCCGTCTCGACCAGGCCGAGGCCCGAGCCCACATCCTCGAAGGTCTCATCATCGCCGTCGACGACATCGACGAGGTCATCAAGATCATCAGGGGATCCGAGGACACCGGCGCCGCCCGCGCCAATCTCATCGAGAGCTTCGATCTGAGCGAGATCCAGGCCAACGCCATCCTCGACATGCCCCTGCGCCGCCTCACCGCTCTCGAGGTCGACAAGCTGCGCACCGAGCTGGCCGAGTTGCAGGAGACGATCGCCGAGCTCAAGGCGATCCTCGCCGACCCCAAGCGTCGTTGGTCGATCATCAAGGACGAGCTGATCGGCATCAAGGAGAGCTACGCAGACAATCGGCGCAGCAGGCTGGTCCCCGACGAAGGCGACCTCAGTCTCGAGGACCTCATCGCCGACGACGAGCTCATCATCACGGTGTCATCGACCGGATACCTCAAGTCGGTCCCGGCCTCGACCTACCGGACCCAGGGCCGGGGTGGCCGCGGCGTCAAGGCTGCCGAGGTGAGCGGTGACGACGTGGTCCGTCACCTGGTCCACACCACCGCCCACGCCTACCTGTTGTTCTTCACCAACAAGGGCCTGGTCCACCGGGTGAAGGCCCATGCCATCCCCAGGCAGTCACGCACCGCCAAAGGGGTGATGGCGCAGTCGGTGCTCCCGATCGCACCCGACGAGACCATCCAGGCGGTCATCGACACCCGGGACTACGAGACCGGCCGCTATCTGGTCATGGTGACGAAGAAGGGGCAGGCCAAGAAGACCGAGTTCAAGGAGTACGACTCGCGCAATCAGACCCTCGTCGCGATCAAGCTCGCCGGAGACGACGAACTGGTCACGGTGCGCACCACCAACGGCTCGAACGACATCCTCGTCTTCACCAAGAACGGGATGGGAATCAGGTTCAAGGAGTCGGACCTGCGCAGCATGGGGCGGGGCACCCAGGGGGTGCGCGGAATCAAGCTGCGCGACGGCGACGAGGTGGTCAGCGCGGTCTCCAACATCGACGGAGACGAGGTGCTCCTGCTCACCGCGGGTGGATACGGCAAGCGAACCGCGATGGACGAGTTCCGGGACCAGAGCCGCGGTGGCATCGGGGTGAAGGCTTTCAAGATCACCAAGGTGCGTGGGAACCTGGTGGACGCCCGCGCCGTCAGGAAGGACGATGAGGTGTTCCTCATCTCCACTGCAGGGGTGGGCACCCGTCAGGCCGTGGGCAAGATCAGCCGTCAGAAGCGCGATTCCACCGGTGTGAAGGTGATCGACGTCGGTGAGGGCAACGAGCTGTCCGCCGCCGTCAAGATCTCGGAGGAGATCGCACAGGAACTCTGAACGGCCCGAGTGACGTTGGACTATTCCGTTCTCCCCTTAGACTTCCACCCCAATAACCAGGAGCCGCCATGGCAACCGTCCGGCGCGTAAGACGCATAATCCGAAAGATCGATCCCTGGACGACCCTCAAGGTGTCGACAGTCGTCTGGGCCGTCCTCGCCCTCGCTTTCGTGCTCGGGGCGGTCATCTTCTGGTCGGTGCTGGAGCGGGCCGGGATCCCCGATCGGCTGGTCGGCTTCATGGTCGAGATCACCCTCATCGAGGAAGGGTCCGACCCGTTCGCCAACACCGAGCAGTTTCTCCGCTTCCTCATCTTTGGCTCCGTGGTCGGATGGGTGGTCGCCACCGGAATGACCGTGGCCGTGTCGGTGATCTACAACCTGGTGTCCGACGTGGTGGGAGGGCTGGAGATCGTGGTCCTCGAAGAGACCCTCAACCCGGTCGTGCCGTCACAACAGGTGCTACATCCGCCCAGCGACTACCGGGCCCCCAACGGTGTGGTAACCCCACCTCCGGACCACGCCGACCTCCCCACCGAGGAGGTGGCTCGGACCGATGTGGAGCCGGCCGAAGGGGCCGAAGAAGTGGAGAGGACCGAAAAAACGGGCTGACTCGATGGTCGGTCGACTTCGAGGTCTGCCCCCGAGACACCAGTCTGATCTCGCTATTGAGGGTCCACCCTCTCGGTGCGGCTGCCAACGGGATGATCGCCCCTCGAACAGACGCCGGTCGGCCGACAGTTTCAGCGCCCACCTGCAGTCTGGCTATTGCTTTCACTCACTCTCGGCCATGACCAGACCCATCTCGGTGGCGGCCTCCAGATAGGGGAGAGCGGCTTCCCACACCGGTCGGCCGTCGCCGTTGGCGACGGCGATCCCGGCGGCGAGAGCGATCCCGGACATGAAGTCTCCCTGGTCGACCATCGCGACCCGTCGGCTGGCTCCGACGGCGAGACAGGCCCCGAACTCGTTGGGCGATTGGGCCAGAGCGACCGGACGGCCCCCCACCATGCCGTCGAAGACCCCAACTCTTCCCACCGGATCGGGAAACCGCGTGGTCCGGGTGGTGTTGGCATCCTCGACATCGGGGTGGGCCACCGCCACCAGCCGGGGATCGGGCTCCCGGGCGGCCATGGAGATCGCCAGACCGGCTGGGAAGGCTCCCCACACTGCGATGCCGTCGCCACCTTCCTCACCATCCCAGATGAGGGGGATTCCGTGTTCCCGCGCCAATTCGGGTGCGCTGGCTCCGTGTCCGACCAGGAAGTCGCACCCCTCGGCCGAGTCGACCACCTCGAAACTCTTGGACGTGGCCGGGCCGATCACGACGACCTCGTCGACCCCGGGGTGGGCGTGGAGGGAATGGGCGGCACGCACGGCCGTATCCCCGGTGACCAGCAATCCGACCCTCACGAAGGCTGAACCGGTGTCCACTCCTCGGCCGGCTCGGGCTCATCGTGGCTGCGGAGCAGGGCCACGGCGGCGGCAGCCGCCGCCGCTATCACCAGCAGGGATGAGAAACGCTTCACGAGGATCAGTGTATGACGATTGCAGCCCTGACCACACCCGGACCGGACCTGGCCTCACAAGCCGCCGGCGATCGACAGGGCGCGTTTGTGGATAGCGCGCGGTCACAGCCACGATTGAGGCTGCAGTGGCCAACGCAAAGCCCACCAGATGGCTCTCTCGCCAACTCGCCATCCTCGTCATGGTGCTCACGGCGTGTGCGCCGGCGCTGGTGAAGGATGAGTTGCAGGGCGTGGCTGTGGAGAATCCGGCCGAAAGGCCGTCGTTCACCCTCACCGACACCTCCGGCGAGCCTTACGACTTCGCATCGGAGACCGAGGGGAAGCTGACACTCCTCTACTTCGGCTATCTCAACTGCCCCGACATCTGCCCGGTCCATCTCGCTCAGATCGCCGAGGTGTTCCAGCGCATCCCGAACGTCGCCCGTGACACCGAAGTGGTATTCGTCTCGGTGGACCCCGGACGAGACTCGCCCCAGGACATCAGGGAGTTCCTCGACAACTTCGACCACCGTTTCGTCGGCCTGACCGGCACCGAGGAGGAGTTGGTGAGGGCGCAGAACGCCGCCGGCGTCCCACCCGCCGTGATCGTCGAAAATGGAGACGACTACACGGTCGACCATGCCGGCTGGGTCATCGCCTACGGCCCCGACGGGCTGAACCACGCCATCTACCCGTTCGGTACCCGGCAGAGCCAGTGGGACAACGACCTGCAAATCTTGGCCGGGATGGACTGACGACGATGCGGCGGTTGATGTCTCTCACCGGCTCCGCCCTGCTGATCGGGGTCCTGTCGACGGCGTGCGGCGCCGACTCCGGCCCGATCACGGTCGACGACGTGCGCATCGGCCAGCCCACCGGCCCCAACGCCGCCCTCTACCTGACTGCGACCGGCAATGGGGGTCCCGACCGTCTCGTCGGTGCCGACACCAGGGTTGCCGATGTCGTCGAGATTCACCGCACCACCATCGATGGCGACGGGATGATCACCATGGAACGAGTCGACACGCTGGACCTGCCTGCGACCGGCTCGCTCGTCCTCGAACCGGGCGGTCTCCACGTCATGTTGGTGGACGTCGACCGGCTCGAAGCCGGCGACGTCGTGGAGGTGACCCTGATATGGGAAACTGCGGGCGAGATGACGGTCGAGGCGGAGATCGTGGAACCGGCTGACACGATGAGCCATGACGGGTAGGCCCCTGATCGTCGTGGCGGCACTGGCTCTGGTCGCCTGCGCTACCGGCGATCAGACGGCGTCGAGCCCGGCAGAACTGGCGGCCGACGTCGGGTGTCTGGCCTGTCACACCGACACCAGCACCACCATCGCTCCGACGTTGCACGGCATCTGGGGGACCGATGTGGAGTTGGTCGACGGACGCGTCGTCACTGTCGACGAGGAGTACGTGAGTAGGGCGATCACCGACCCCGACGCCGACGTCGTCGCCGGCTATGGCCCCACCATGCCGCGTCTGCCACTCGACGAATCCGAGGTCGATCGGTTGGTCGAATGGGTGAGGAGCCTGGGATGATCGAGTGGTGGTGCACCGCCCTCGCCCGACCCTGGAGCTGGGAGTGGATCCCATATCCCGGGATCTGGGCGGCCTCGATCCTGCCTCTCGTTGTCTACGGCCGCTCCCTGCGCCGGCACGAGGGTGCCACTGACCGCAGGAAGGCGGCTCAGTTCACGGGTGGGGTGGTCGCCTTTTGGATGGCCTCGGACTGGCCGCTGGGGACACTCGGCGCCGGCTACCTCGCTTCGGCCCATATGACCCAGTTCCTCCTCTACACCCTGGTGGCGGCGCCGCTGATGTTGCTGGGAATTCCGGAGTGGATGGGACGACGCCTCACACGGCGTCTTCGCCTCGAACGCCCCGCCCTGTGGTTCGGACGCAACGTCGTCGCCACCGCGGTCATCTACAACGTCATCCTGATCTCGACGCATGCCCCGGGCACGGTGGCGTTGCTGCGCAACAGCCAATTCGGGTCATTCGCCATGGACGTGGTCTGGCTTCTGGCCGGGTTCCTGCTGTGGCTCCCCGTGATCTCCCCCCTGCCCGAGGGACGGGCCTCCTCCGCGTGGGTGAAGATGGCCTACCTGTTCGTCGCCACCAGCGTGGTGGCGGTGATACCGGCCAGCTTCCTCACCTTCACCGAGGTTCCCATCTACGGCATCTACGAGCTGGCGCCGCGGGTCGGTCCGCTGACTGCGGTCGAGGATCAGCAACTCGCCGGAATAATCATGAAGATCGCGACGATCCCCATCGTGTGGTCGACGATCGCCGTGCTCTGGTTCCGTTGGTCTGCGAGTGAGGCCCGGATCGCGTGATCCTCTCCATACTGGCCTCGATTCCCTCCCCGCCGATAAGCGACTTCCACATCGGCCCCCTCCGGGTGACCTTCTACGGCATATTCGTGATGACCGGAGTGGTGGTGGCCTGGCTGGTCACCCGCAACCGCTTCCAGGCGAGAGGAGGGGACCCCGAGGTCGCCGAGCGCATCGTGATCCGGGTGGTGCTCTTCGGGTTCCTCGGCGCCCGGCTCGCCTACGTATCCACCCACCTGGACCGATTCCAGGGGGAGTGGTGGAAGGTGATCGCCATCTGGGAGGGGGGTCTCGCTCTCTATGGCGGGCTCACGGCGGGGGCGATCGTCATGTACCTCTACACACGCAAGTGGGGAGCCAGCTTCCCCGACTTCCTCGACTCGGTGGCGCCGGCGGTCCCCTTCGCCCAGGCCCTCGGGCGTTTCGGCAACTACTTCAACCAGGAGCTGTTCGGCACTCCTACCGATCTTCCCTGGGGCCTCGAGATCGCACCTCGGTTTCGCCCGCCGGAATACTCGGGATTCGACACGTTCCACCCGACTTTTCTCTACGAATCGATTTGGAACGTTGCCCTGGCCTCTTTCATCATCTGGGCCGGTAAGCGCTACCCGTCCCTGAGGGGCCGGCTCATCGGGATCTACTTCCTCGGCTACGGGCTGATCAGGTTCCTCATGGAGTTGATTCGAACCGATACCACCTTCAGGTTTCTCGGCCTATCCCGCAACGCCTGGGTGTCGATCGGTGTCATGATCCTCGGGGCCCTCGTCCTCTGGTGGCGGAGGATCGCGGTGGAGGACGAGGAATACTCCCTGACCTGACGAAGACCCCAGCGGCGTGGAACCATTCTGCGGCCTGCCGGCGTCTCAACACCACTACCGGAAGGAGTGCAGATGCCTCATTGGACGAGACCCCGGCTATCGGTGAGATTCGTGGTCGTGTTCGTGGTGATACTCCTGGTGATCGGGGCCTGCAGTGGACAGGACACCGGGGATTTCGCCAGTGGTGGGGAGTCCGACCGATCGGCGACCGCAACGACCGTGGCGGCGTCGACAGAGGACTCGGACACCGGGGATGGCGACTCGGCGCCGGGTGAAGCCCCCGACAGTGACGAAGACCTGGGTGATGGCGGAGTCGTCCCAGTGGCCCTCCCCAACCAGGTCGGACGGGACATCATCTTCACCGCAGAGATGACGGTGGCGGTCTCCGACGTGGGGGCCGCCGGCGAGCAGGCGACGCAGGAGATCCAACGTCTCGGTGGCTTCTTGTTCGGGCAGCGCACCACGGGGGCGCCGAACCCGTCGAGCGTGTTCACCTTCAAGGTCCGGCCCGAGGACTTTCAAGCGGCGCTGGCCGCCCTGGGATCGATCGGGGAGTTGCGAGACCAGAACGTGACCGCCAGTGACGTAACCGAGCGGATCGTCGATCTCGAGAGCAGGATCCAGACCGCCACGGCAAGTGTGGAACGTCTCCGCAGCCTTCTCGCCGAGGCCACCGACATCGAGGCGATAGTCGAGCTCGAGTCGGAGCTACTCGCCCGGGAGACCGAACTGGAGACCCTTCGGGGCAGTCTGCGCACCCTGCGGGACCAAGTGGCCCTGGCCACGATCGTGCTCGAGATCACCCAGGCGGCGAGCAACCCGCAGCTGACGGTGGAGTCCACTGCCTACCCGACCCATGACTCGGGGATGTCGTGTCCCGGTGAGGACGGGCTCCAGGTTGAGACGTCCCAGGAGACCACGGTGTGCTTCGAGATCACCAACGCCGGCGACACCTGGCTGGACGACTTCGAGCTACGCGATCCGGTGCTCGACGTGGTCCTCGACGACCTAGTGGTGGTCTTCGGCGACCCAACCGGATCGCTGGAACCCGGCGACTCCCTGATCGTCGCCGCCGAGGTCACCCCGGAACGCGATCTGCGTACCCAAACCACGGTCACCGCCCAGGCGGTCGACGAGGAAGGCACGGAGCTGGGAAGCCGTCCGGTGTCCCGGACCATCACCACATTCGTCGACACCGTCGACCCCGGCGGGATTCCCACTTTCACCGAAGGGCTGCAGGCGAGCTGGCAGCTGCTGGTGCGCCTCGGGCAGACCCTGGTCCTGGCATTGGGGGCGTTGATCCCCTTCTTCTGGGTCCCGCTGCTCGGGTGGTTCCTCTGGACGCGGATGCGTCGTCCGGCGAAGGCGGAGGAGTAGGGGACGATTCACCCAGCGATGTTGCCGCATACCGACCCGGAGGCGACGATGGCCTTCTACCGGGACGCCCTCGGTTTCGAGGTCCGCACCGACGTCGAATACGGAGGGATGCACTGGGTGACGGTTGGCCCGACCAACCAACCGGGCACATCCATCGTCCTCTATCCGCCGGAAGCCGACCCCGGGCTCACCGACGACGAGCGTCGCACCAT
>CAZYCX010000085.1:0-8658 GCA_964645875.1 uncultured Acidimicrobiaceae bacterium | reverse complement strand
GGGCTGTGTGACATGACCCCCGACTTCGGGCCGATCATCGGGCCCACCCCGGTGGACGGCTTCCACGTCGACGTGGGCTGGGGAACGTACGGGTTCAAGGCGGGGCCGGTCGCCGGCGAGGCGGTGGCCGACATGATCGCCAGCGGGCGTCCCGGCGAGCTGATCGCACCGTTCGGCCTCGACCGCTTCGAGGCGGGAACGCTCACGGCCGAGAAGGGCGCGGCGGCGGTGGGTCACTAGTGAGGTGGGCCACATAATGCTGGTGATCATCTGCCCCAACTGCGGGCCCCGCAACAGCGACGAGTTCACCTATCAGGGAGAGGTGCGGCCTCGCCCCAACGTGAACGACACCAACCCCGCCGAGTGGAGGCGCTATCTCTACATGCGCTCCAATCGGGCCGACTGGGTGTCGGAGCGCTGGTTCCACGGTTCGGGCTGTCGGCGCTATCTGATGCTGGAGCGGCACACCGTCACCAACGAGATCCGGGATGTCGAGCCGGTCGGGAGTGAGCAGGGATGAGCTCACACCGGCTCGACCACCAGCCCGGCGAGGTGATCGACCGATCAAGAACGATCACGTTCGACTGGAACAGACACACCTATCAGGGATATGCCGGCGACACCATCGCCTCGGCGGTTGCCGCCCATGGAGAGCGGGTCTTCTCCCGCAGCTACAAGTACCACCGGCCCCGCGGGATCCTCACCGCCACCTACCACGACCCCAACCTCATGGTTCAGGTCGGTGACGACCCCAACGTGCGCGCCGCCCACCGGCTCATCGAGGAGGGCATGGTGGTCGAGCCGCAGAACGCCTGGCCGTCTCTCGACTTCGACGTCAAGGCCTCCAACCGGTTCGTGGGACGGTTCCTATCCCCCGGGTTCTACTACAAGACGTTCATGGCCCCCCGACCCCTGTGGCCGGCCTATCAGAAGGTGCTGAGCCGTTTCGCCAACGGAGGACGGGTCGACCCTGAGACCGAGCCGGGACGTTTCGACCACCGTCATGCCCATCCCGACGTCCTGGTGGCCGGGGGCGGGCCGGCCGGCATGGCCGCCGCTATCGCCACCGCAGAGGCTGGGGCATCGGTGATCCTGGTCGAGGAGGAGCCCTCCCTGGGCGGGCATCTCCGCTTTGGCGGCTCCGAGGATCTGGCAACCCTGGCCGACCTGGCCGCCCGGGTCGAATCGACCCCGGGCATCGAGGTGATGACCGACTCGGTGGTCACCGGTCGCTTCGACCACAACTGGGTGTCGGTGGTGCAACGATCCGTGCCCGGCATCACCGAGCGCCTGGTCAAAGCCAGGGTCAAGTGCCTGGTAGTGGCGGTGGGGACCCTCGAGCGCCCCTATGTCTTCGAGGGCAACGACCTGCCCGGAGTCATGCTCTCCACCGCGGTGCGCCGGTTGATCAACCTCCATGCGGTGCGGCCCGGTGAACGGGCTGTGGTACTGACCGCCAACAGCTCCGGTGACGCTGCCGTGGGTGACCTGGAACGAGTGGGAGTCGAGATCGCCTCGGTGATCGACGCCCGTGAAGGCGGGAGCGTCCACACCGCCGATGGCAGCAAAGGGGTCACCTCGGTGCTCGACTGGAAGGGGAGACGGACCGAGGCCGATCTCCTGGTCACCGCCACCGGGTGGACCTCCCCCACCGCTTTGCTCAACATGGCCGGAGACCGCCCGGTCTACGTCCCCAACGCCGCCAGGTACGTGCCCAACGAGCTCCCGGAGGAGGTGTTGGCCACCGGCGGGATCGTCGGCGACGGCACCACCGACCAGCTCATCGCCCATGGCACAGCCACCGGCGCCGAGGCGGCGAGACGGGCGCTGATGGTCAGGGCTTTCTGGCAGAACGCCGCACCTGCCGGAACCAGAACCGACATCCCCCGCTCGGAGCCGGTCGAGATCCCCGACCTCGGCCACGACCTGCACCCCGAGATGTTTCGCTCATCCACCCACGGGATCGTCGACTTCTCCGAGGACGTCTCCTCGAAGGACCTCATCTCGGCCGCCAAGGAGGGCTACGACTCGATGGAACTGGTGAAGCGCTACACCACCGTCGGGATGGGGCCGGTGCAGGGCAAGGTGGAGGCGGTCAACGCCGTGGCCGTCCACGGAGAGGCGGTCGGGGCCAGTCTCCTCGAATCCACGACCACGACCTGGCGTCCGCCGTATGCCCCGGTGCGTCTCGGCACCCTGGCAGGAAGGAAATACGAGCCGGTCCGCTACTCCACCATCCAGCCCTGGCACGAGGCCAACGACGCCGTTCCCCTCGTCGCCGGGCAATGGATCCGTCCCGAGCACTACGGAGACCCGTCCGCCGAAGTGCGGGCGGTGCGCAACGGAGTCGGCATCATCGATGTCAGCCCGATCGGCAAGATCGACCTGCGCGGACAGGACGTGCCCCGACTCCTGGAATTGGTCTACGTCAACAGGTGGTCGAAGCTCGACGTCGGGAAGGTCCGCTACGGGATCATGTGCGCCGAGGACGGTGTCATCCTCGACGACGGGGTGACCGGGCGGCTCGGGGAGGACCACTACATGATGTCGACGACTTCCGGAGGGGCGGGCACCGTGTGGAACTGGCTCGACGAGTGGCTCCAGACCGCCCATCCGGGCTGGGACGTGAAGCTGACCGCGGTCACCGACGGCTACGCCAGCATCAACGTCGCCGGCCCCCGGTCGCGTGAGCTCGTCAGCCGGCTCACCGACATCGACCTCGACCCGGGTGCCTTCCCCTACATGGAGGTGCGCACCGGGACCGTCGCCGGTGTCGACGACTGCTTCGTGTGGCGGATCGGCTTCACCGGCGAGCTGTCCTTCGAGATCCACATCCCCTCCTCACACGGGCTCGAGGTCTGGGAAGCGCTCCTCGCGGAAGGTGACGATCTCGGTGTGAGCCCCTTCGGTGTCGAGGCGCAGCGCATCCTTCGTCTGGAGAAAGGCCACTTCATCGTCGGCCAGGACACCGACGGGTTGTCGCAAGGGTTCGGATTCGGCGTGGACCGGGCCATAAGACTCGACAAGGCTGACTTCGCCGGCAAGCCCGAGCTGGCATGGCAGGCTGAGCGGGGTGACTACCCCCACCTCGTCGCCATCCACACCGACGACCCGGAGTTGGTTCCGCTCGAAGCCTCCCAGATCGTCGACCCCGACGGCACCATCCGGGGGCGGATCACCTCTGCCCGAATGTCACCGACGCTGGGGCGCTCGATCTGTCTCGCTCAGGTGGATTCGGAGCTCGACGTGGCCGACCGGCGAATCGAGATCCAGCTCCCCAACGGGAAGCGCGCCCCGGCACGGGTGCTGGCCACACATGCCCATTTCGACCCGGAAGGGACGAGAGCTCGTGGCTGAGCTCACCCTCACCGACCTGTCACCGACATCGAAGTGGCGGGTGCTCTCCGGCCACGAGGAGATCGGCCCGGGAACCTCGCAAGGCTCCGGCGACACCCTGGTCTGGTCGGTGACGCCGGACGAGTGGACCGTGTTGGGCGAGAGGCCCGACGGGGCCGTGGACCTGACCCACGTGCGGGCGATGTTCCGGCTCACCGGAGCCCACGCCGCCACCCTGATCAACCGGGTGTGTGGGCTCGACCTCGGCGATCACATGTTCCCCACCGGTGCCGCGGCCAGGACGCTCTTCGCCGGAGTGGCCACCGAGATCGTCCGCGACGACGAGGACGGGATCCCGTCGTATCTGCTGCTGCCCTCGCGGTCGTTCAGCACCTACGTGCTCGAGGTGATCCTCGACGCGGGAGCGGAGCTCGGCCTCTCTGCGTGACGGAGTCGGGCGAGGATCAGTCCCAGGAGCGCCAGGACGATGCCTCCTATCAGCGGCCCGACAACTCCCCAGCCGGGGAGCGAGATACCGGAGTCGACGTCAGCGACGTCTACCGATCCGAGCTCGAGCGTTCCGAACACCCCCTGGCGCACCTCCCAGAGCCAGACCCCCGCCACCGGCACCTCCACATGGGCCCGATATTGACCGGGCTCACCGGTCGGGAAGCCCATGAACACGATCTCCGAGGCCGACGACATGGTCCCCTTCGCCGGGCGGAACACGAGCGCAGTCGAGTCATTGACCGGGGTCCGGCCGTGCTGGAGCACGGTGTAGGTGATCTCGTGGGTCGCACCGGCGTGGAATTCATCAGGGGCATCGTCGACGGTGGTGGTCGCCCAACCCCCCGCCATAGCCGAGCCTGAAAGCGTCAGGGCGGTGACACCCCCAGCCAGAATCACCATCACTTTGCGTGCCATCGACATCTCCTCCACTCGACAGTCCTCATACACCGCCGCCCGCCGCCCGGTTCCATGTTCTCCGGAACCACCCGCCGGTCTGCGGTGTAGGCATGGATAGGAGAAACGGTGGAGGGCCGTCCACTGGAAGACAACGATCTGATCGAGAGGTCGAAGAGTGGCGATGTCGCGGCGTTCGAACAACTCGTCCGCATCCATCAGGGGATGGCGATACGGGTCGCTTACCTGGTGGTACGGGACCACGCGGAGGCCGAGGACGTGACCCAGGACGCCCTGGTGAAGGCATACGACGCGCTGGGCCGTTTCCGGAGCGGCTCGCCCTTCCGTCCGTGGCTGCTGAGGATCGTCCGCAACGAGGCCTTGAACCGTGCCCGCAGCTCGAAGCGACGCCATCAACTCGCCCTTCGAGAGGGCAATGACCCGGTCTCCGGGGGTGCGGCCCCATCGCCGGAGACCGTGGTCGTCTCCCAAGACGAGAGGGCGAGAGTGTTGGCTGCGATCGACGAGCTGCCCGATCGCTTCCGGGAAGTCCTGACCCATCGCTTCCTGCTCGAGCTCTCCGAGGAGGAGACGGCTGCGGTCCTCTCCATCCCGCGCGGCACGGTGAAGTCGAGGACGGCTCGTGGCCTGGCCCGGCTGCGCGCGATCCTCGGGGAGGAGGCCGAGTGAGCCGTCTGGAGACCATCCTGACCGCCCTCCCGGAGTCGGTCGATTGGCCCCAGCCTCCGGAGCACCTCGCCACCCGCGTCGGTGCCCGAATTCGCTCCCAACGACTGGTGAGGACCCCGCCGCGTTGGGCGGTGGCGGCGGTAGTCGCCGCCCTGATCGTGGTGATCGGTGTCGTGCCAGGCACCCGCCAGGCGGTGGCCGACCTGCTCTTCGAGGCGGGAGTCAGGATCGGATTCGTCGACCGAAGCCCCACACAGTTGGCGGCGGATCTCGACCTGGGTGAGCCGGTGCCGATCGAGACCGCGTCATCCGGAGTGGGGTTCGTCCTGCAGTACCCGTCGATTCTCGACCCGCCACGAAGGGCTCATCTCGAAGCGGGAGCGGTGACGATGATTTGGGAAGGGCCCATCCTGCTCACCCAGCGCGCCGGAGGCGAGGCCTTCGCCGAGAAGGGTCTCGGTCCGGCGACTGAGGCGACCGTGGTCGTCGTGGCGGGCGAGCCCGGGCTTTGGATCGAGGGTGCCGAGCACACCTTCACCCTCCTCGACGCCGATGGTGAGCTAATCGAGGAGACCACCCGACTCGCCGCCAACGTGTTGTTGTGGAGCTCGGAGGGCATCGACTTCCGGCTGGAGCTCACCGATGGTTTGGAGCGGGCCCTGGAGATCGCCGGGTCGCTGGAGAAGGTGGGGCGATGAGGGGAGCGTCGCTGGCCACGAGACCTCGCCCTGGGCGCGTTGGCCGGCCTGGCTGCACTCGGCAAACGGGTATCGCGTTAGGGAGCGCAGGCCCGGACCAACTCTCCCAGTGACTCCGTGGTGCTCTCGGCGGGTATCGCCCGGATCACCGCCATGTCGAGCACCTCCTCCTCGGCTTGGATTCCCTCCAACATCTCCGCCCGATTCCTCCCCTTGACCACCGCGTCCACGGCCTCGATGCCGTGGCGGTCGAACACCTCCTGGTAGCGCGGGATCGCCGCGTAGGCGCGAGCCCGCTCCTCGATCGCCTCCCGTGCCTGGGGCAGCAGCCCACAGCGCACGAAAGAGACCACCGGGGGCACTTCACGACCGGCCGCTTGCGCAGCTTCGTTCAGTATCTCCCGGGCCCGCTCCACCTCCGCGGCGAACGACCACGTCAGGACGACGGCATCGGCGGCTTCGGCGGCTAGGGCCATCATTCTCGGGCCCACCGCACCGGTCACCACCTTCACATCCAGCTCATCCCTGAGGGTGTGTACGGCCTGACGCACCTCGTCGAGGGCCCCAGGCGAACGATTGGAGCCGACACCGAGCCAGATGCGCTCCTGGGGTAGTCCACGTTCCTCCATCTCGGCCACCAACTCGTCGGCCGAGATGTTCGTCAGCGGGAACACCCCGACACCGACATCCATCTCCGTCTGCTCGAGAGCGCCGTCGATGATGCTCAAGGCCTCCTGGTGTGGGCTGCCGTTGACCCAAAACGAGCCATACCCGGCACGCTCCACCAGGCCGGCCACCTCCATGGCCACGTCGAGAGGCACGCTTGCGTCTATCCCGAATCCACGTGTCATGAGAGAGACCCTACGGAAGACGCCGGCTGCTAGGCGCTGTTAGGTTCGCACCGACTTCTGATCGAGAGCAGGGATTCGTGACAGACACAGAGGGAAGACGACGCGGGCGACGGCGTCGCGGCTCGGAAGGCCCCGAAACCCCGAAGACCCCGCCTCAGCCGCCATGGAGACAGTCAGTGCGACCGTTCCGGCCTGTTGACGTGGCAACCGAAGAGCAAATCGAGACCATCCACCAGACCTCGTTGAAGATCCTGTCCGAGATCGGGATGGACTTCCTCAACCCCGAGGCGAGACGCCTTCTCTCCGAGGCCGGGGCGCAGGTCGACTCCGACTCCGACCGGGTCCGCTTCGACCCCGAGTTCATCGAGGAGAAGATCTCGACCGCTCCGCCGGAGTTCACCATCCACGCCCGCAATCCGGAGCGCAACATCCACATGGGAGGCGACTCGGTGGCCTTCACCGCGGTGTCGAGCCCACCCAACGTGAGCGACGAGGCCGGAGGACGGCGCGTCGGCAACCGCGCGGACTACCAGAACCTGATCCGACTCGGCCATACCATCAACACGGTGCACATGTGGGGCGGCTATCCCGTGGAGCCCGTCGACATCCACCCCTCGGTCCGGCACCTCGACGCACTCTTCGACATGCTCACCCTCTCCGATCGTGTCATCCACGCCTACAGCCTGGGGGCGCAACGAAACCTGGACGCGTTGGAGATGATCAAGATCGCCCGCCAGGTCGACGACGCCACCCTCGAGCGTGAGCCCTCTTTGCTGAGTGTCGTCAACGCCAGCTCTCCGCTTCGTTACGACACACCCATGCTCCAGGGCATCATCGAGTTCAGCTCTCGCAACCAGGTGATCGTGATCACCCCTTTTACCCTGGCTGGGGCGATGGCGCCGGTGACGGTGGCCGGAGCCCTGGCCCAGCACAACGCCGAAGCGCTCGCCGGCATCGCCTTCACCCAGGTGGTCCGCCCCGGTGCACCGGTGATCTACGGCGGGTTCACATCCAACGTCGACATGCAGAGCGGAGCGCCCGCGTTCGGGACTCCCGAGTTCATGCAGACCGCGATGATCACCGGACAGCTCACCCGCCGGTATGGGATCCCCTACCGATCGTCGGGAGTGAACGCCGCCAACGCCCTCGACGCCCAAGCCGCCTACGAGTCTGTGTTCTCACTGTGGGGTGCGGTTATGGGCGGGGCGCACATGGTCCTCCACGCCATTGGCTGGATGGAGGGCGGGCTGCGGGCGTCGTTCGAGAAGATGATCCTCGACGCCGACCTCTGTGCCATGGTGCAGAGGTTCATGGACCCGATCGACTTCACCGACGATGGGCTGGCGTTCGACGCGATCGAGGATGTCGGCCCCGGTGGTCACTTCTTCGGGACACCACACACCCTGGAGCGATTCCGGGACGCCTTCTACAAGCCGCTGCTGTCCGACTGGCGCAACTACGAGACCTGGGATGAGGCGGGCCGACCCGAAGCCAAGGAGAAGATGGTCCAACTGATCGACGTGTTCTTGTCCTCGTACGAGGAACCGCCGATGGATCCTGTCGTGCGAGCCCAACTCCAGGAGTTCGTGGAACGCCGTAAGGCCGAAGGTGGCGTGGAGACGGACTACTGATCGTGTCCAACGGCCCAACCTTCGAGACCGCCAACAGCAGAGTGTGGTACCTGCGCACGGCGGATGACACCGGCGGCGAAGTCCACGAGCAGCGCGTCGAGTACTCGCCGGACACGCGGTTCCCTGCGACCCATTACCACCCGTTTCAGGACGAGCGCTTCGAGATCGAATCGGGGGAGATGCTGGCCATCGTCGACGGCGAGAAGCGCTTCCTCTCCGCCGGGGAGACCATCGAGATAACACGGGGAACCAGACATACGATGCGAAACCCATCCGAGAAGGAATCGGCCATGGTGCTCTGGGAGACCAGGCCGGCTCTGCGCACCGGTGAGTTCCACCTGGCTGCGGCGGGGTTGGAGAATGGGTCGGGTTTGCTCGATCGAGCCGCGTTTGCCCACGGTTTTCGTGATGTGTTTCGGCTTCCGGGTCTTCAGGGACTCTTGCTCCCGATGCTGGCGAATTTGGCCTCGGTCGGGAGGACGGGGAAGTAGGACCACCGGCTAGGGCGGTTTTTCGGTGGTGTAGGTGTGGCCGTGGGGGCTGGTCCAG
>CAZYCX010000084.1:0-8847 GCA_964645875.1 uncultured Acidimicrobiaceae bacterium | reverse complement strand
GTGGGGTCAAACAGGGTTCAAACCCGACAGCGTCCTCTTAACACGAACACCCGGTCCCTTCTTCCCGGCCAAGGGCCTTGTACGAACCTCAATTGACTGCACCGGTTCGAAGCCTTCGTCGAGACCTACCAATGTCCAATATTGTCTATCCCGCGATGGCGAGCTGGCCGTACGCCAAGGACTAGTGGCAGCGGTTTGGCGGTGATGAACAGGTCGCGTCCATCCAGTTAGATGACTCGTCGCCGAGTATCCGTCGGCGCGACCCCGGTTACCGACCGTCCACGAGGGGTCCGATTGTTGCTAGGTTCGCAACCCGGGGTGGCTGGGCGCAGCGACGGGACAACTGATGAGGGAGTTAGCAGGCCACCGGGGGTTGAAGGGTGATCCAACCAGCGAGGTCGTCGTACACGTACTGGGTTGTTTCTCGGTAAGCGTCAACGGGTCGACCGTCGACTTAGCGCCCACTGCACAAAGAGTGCTGGCCCTCCTGGCGCTCGATGATCGGCCGAGAGAGCGAGAACTGGTGGCGGGCACACTTTGGCCGGATTCATCTCAGACCGAGGCAGCAGCCAGCCTCCGAACCGCACTGTGGAGGATCCGGCGACGAGAGAGCCACCTGATCATATGTGACAACCGGGCGATCCGACTTTCCCCCGGAACCACAGTCGACCTGCAGATGATGGCGACCGGTGTCCGAGAGCTCGTCAACGGAGAATGGAGCGACACTGCAGGAGTCGACGAGTTGCTCAAGCTCGACCTCCTTCCAGGTTGGTACGACGACTGGGTGATAGCCGAACGAGAGCGCGCACGTCAGCTCCGGCTCCATGGACTCGAGGCTTTGGCACGGCACCAGGCAGCGAGAGAGAAGTTCACCGACGCCCTGGAGACGGCGCTCACCGCAGTGCGCTGCGACGAGCTGAGGGAGAGCGCACACCGAGTCGTCATCGAGATACACGCTGCGGAGGGAAACCTCTCCGAGGCGGTGCGACACTACGCAAACTTCGCAGCCCGCCTCAAGGCCGAGCTCAACCTCGACCCCTCCCCCAGGATGGTTCAACTTATCGAGTCGCTGATGAGGCGGTCTCACGTCCCGGCGATGGTGACGCTGCCGTGACGGGTCGATGACGGAGCCCGTTCGATAATCGCCCACAGCGAAGATCGGAGACGGTCTCCGCTCGTCACCGTCAGTCATCAAAGGGGACAAGATGACCACTACACCCACCTTTCCTGGTGTGTACATATCCGAAATCCCGAGCGGCGTCCGCACGATCACCGGGGTGGGCACCTCTATCACGGCGTTCATCGGGGCCGCCAAACGCGGACCGCTCAACAAGGCGGTGCGCATCACCAGCTTCGCTGACTACGAGCGGCGGTTCGGTGGGCTCGCCTCCGATTCCGAGATGTCATACGCGGTGCGTCAGTTCTATTCGAACGGCGGCGGCGTGGCGTTCATCGTTCGAATCGCAAAGAACCCTGCGACGGCCGAACGCAACCTGACCAACAACGGCGCAAACGTCCTGCGGGTGGTCGCAGTCGACGAGGGAGCCGACGGCAACAACATCAGGTTGGCGGTCAGTCACGGCGCCCGTATCGCCGGGTCCAACTTCAACTTGACGATCTCATATCAGCAGCCGGAGGCGACGGCACCCGACCGCGTCGAGGAGTTCCCCAACCTCAGCATGAACTCCCAAGACGCCCGCTGGGCGGAAGACGTCGTCAACGGCATCTCGGATCTGGTGACGGTCGAGCGGACGGTGAACGACGCGACCCTGAACGGGTTGGCCCCGGCAACGTCGAGAAGCGGCCCGCTCGAAGACCCCGGAGGGGCCCTGCTCGATGTCGACGACCTCATCGATCCCACCCACAACCAGTTTCGCATCGTCGTCAACGGTCTCGACCCGGTGGACATCACGTTGCCGACGAGCTTCACCGGAGCCGGCACCGCGGACCGGCTGGCCAGTCTCTGCCAGGAGGTCGAGGACCAGGTGAGTGCCGGCGGGCCCGCGGCCCTGACCGGGTTCACCTGTGCGCCGGATGGCACCCAAATACTCATGACGTCGGGTGAGGGCGGCGAGGAGTCCTCGATCAGAGTGCTGCCCGGAATCGGAAACGACGCCAGCGCCTTGCTGCGACTCGGCTCCCAGAACGGGGGCATCGAGGTCGACGGCGTTGCCGCGATTCGTCCTGACGAGGCGCCCGAACCGGGCAGCCTCACCGGGACCGCGATCACGACCCTCCCCGCAGCAACCCCGACGAATCATCGCAACCTCGCCGTAGGGCTCGATGGCAAGACGCCCATGGAGGTGTCGATCGGAAACACCGATCTCATCGGCGGCACCCTTACCGAGCGAATCGCCGACGCGGCGGAACGTATTCAAGCAGCGGTGAGAGCAGCCAACCCTGCAAGCACGGCATTCCGCGCTTTCACGGCGACCGTCGACACGACGCCGGCCGTCGTGCTCCGATCCGGGTCTAGAGGGCCGGGGTCTGCGGTGACGGTGACAGCGGGCTCGAGCGCCGATCTCGCCGCTGAGCTCGGGCTCCTCGCCGGGGCGACCAGCACTGCCGGTCAGGCCACCACGCTCCAGGGAGGAAACGAGGAACCATTCGATCCCACGTCGGCCGCCGACATCGTCCCCCTCGTCCTCGCCAGCCGGACCGATCGTGACGGGATCTACGCCCTCGAGGACGTCGACCTGTTCAACCTGTTGTGCATCCCCGGGGTATCGGACCCGACGGTGCTGGCCGACGCCATCGCCTACTGCGAAGAACGGCGTGCCTTCATGATCGTCGACCCGCCCGGTGACGTCGACGACCCCACCGAGATGGAGGTGCTCATCAACGGCACGTCCCTCCCCAAGTCCAACTACGGCGCGGTCTACTGGCCATGGCTGGAGATCGGAGACCCGCTGAAGCCGGGGCAGAGCCGGGAGGTGGCACCGAGCGGCACCGTGGCCGGGGTCTATGCGCGGACCGACTCCAGGAGAGGGGTGTGGAAGGCTCCTGCAGGCATCGAAGCCTCGATGAACGGGGTTCGCGCCCTTGGCTATCTGCTGACCGATCTGGAGAACGGGGTCCTCAACCCGCTGGGTGTCAACTCGGCGAGGATCTTCCCGGGCACCGGAGCGGTGGTCTGGGGAGCGCGCACCCTCCGTGGCGACGACGACCTGGCCGACGAGTACAAGTACGTGCCGGTTCGGCGGGTCGCCCTGATGATCGAGGAGAGCCTCTATCGGGGTACTCAGTGGGCGGTCTTCGAGCCGAACGACGAGCGATTGTGGTCCCAGCTACGCCTCAACATCGGCGCCTATATGCACGGCCTATTCCGCCAGGGTGCCTTCCAGGGGGCCTCGCCGCGGGATGCCTACTTCGTCAAGGTCGACAGCGAGACCACCACCCAGAACGACATCAACCGAGGGATCGTCAACATCATCGTGGGGTTCGCTCCCCTCAAGCCGGCCGAGTTCGTGATGATCCAAATCCAGCAGATGGCCGGCCAGATCCAGACCTAGGAGGAGCCATGCCGCAGTTCTCGGTGAACACTCATCGGTTCGATCCATACAAGAACTACAAGTTCAGGGTGATCTGGGACGGCCGCCCCGTGGCCGGCGTCAGCAAGGTCGGCGCGCTCAAGCGCACCACCCAGGTGGTTAAGCACCGGGAGGGCGGAGACCCCAGCAGTGAGCGAAAGTCACCCGGCCAGACCGAGTGGGAGGCGATAACCCTGGAACGAGGCGTGACCCACGACGTCGAGTTCGAGGCCTGGGCGAACAAGGTATGGAACATCAGCGGTGGCTCCGGCACAGAGGTCTCGTTGCGGGACTTCCGCAAGGACATCCTCATCGAGATGTACAACGAGGCGGGCCAACTCGTGCTCACCTACAAGGTGTACCGATGCTGGGTCTCCGAGTTCCAAGCCCTCCCCGAGCTGGACGCCGGCGGGAACGCAGTGGCCATCCAGTCGATCAAGCTCGAGCATGAGGGATGGGAACGCGACCTGGATGTTGCCGAGCCTCAAGAGCTGGCCATCTGAGTCGTGACCGTTCTCTCTGACCGCACGGCGCTAGACGTGTGGGAGGCGGGGTCGACCCGTCATCCACTCGATCGGCGACTCGTCCTCCTCGCCGGAGCCAACCCGCACGCCTCGATCGAGGATCTGGCCGCGCTCGATGTCCAACAGCGCGATCGTGCACTCCTCGAGATCCGTCGTGACACGTTCGGAGATACGTTCGAGCTGCAAGCCTCCTGTGATCGCTGCGGCATCGCGCTGGAGTTCGAGGCCTCTGCAGAGGCGCTGATGGAACTGGCACCGGCGACGGACCCCGCTGTCGACTCGGCCGAATGGCATGTCGAGTTTCGGCTCCCCAACAGCATCGACCTCGCCTCGGCTATCACCGATGGTGATGACCTGTTTGCCGCCTGCGTGACAAAGGCACACAGGGCGGGAGAGGCAGCGGCCATCGAGAAGATTCCGGTGTCGGTCAGGGCTCAGGTGGAGGACGCCATGGCTGCCCTGGCACCGGCTTCGGATATCGAGTTCGCGGTCCTCTGCGAAGAGTGCCAGACCGAAACGATCCTCCCATTCGATGCCGGGGAGATCTTGTGGCGTGAGGTCTCCATGCAAGCCCGTCGACTCCTCACCGAGATCGTCATGTTGGCGCGGGCTTTCGGTTGGGACGAGTCGCAGATCCTCGCCTTGAGCCCCGGGAGGCGCCGGACCTACCTCGAGGCGGTGAGCTGAGCATGGGGTTCCTCGATCGCCTGGTCGGTCGGTCGATGGGGAGGATCCCAACCCTTCGACCGCGTGTCGACGCCATCCACATCCACGCCACGACGGGACCAACGTCACCGGCGACCGCGGCAAGACGGAGCCCGCCGACGGCCAGCCCTGAGCCGACGGACCCCGGCCCAGGGGGTGATCCAAGACCTCCGCTCCAGCCCGCACCCGTCGATCAGCAACGAGAGAGTCGGCGCAGCGTCCAATCGGCCTCCCGTCTCGCAAACCTCGATGGCGACACCCGTAACGAGCCGGTCCGGGATGTCACTCCCGGAAGGACGCGCCGCCTCCCCGAGAGGCCCATAGTCACCGACTCACCCGTTTCACAGGCCTCGGAGAACCATCCGACCAACCAGATCCACGGGTGGAGCAATATCTCCTCTCCCGATCCCGACCCGGCAGATGACATTGTCCCGCAGGACTGGGCTGTGCCGACACCGACCTGGATGAGCCGGCTCCCCACTCTTCTCCCGGAGCCCGGACCCGACACCGACGCCGAAGAAATCGCGCTGCCGCCGATGGAGGCGCGGGCACCTCGATCCACCCCGTCGACGAGCAGCCCCCCGTCGGGCCTGCCTGACGTGCAGGTGACAATCGGAAGAGTCGAAGTCGTCACCTCCGGCCAGGACCGCCGACCTCAGGCGACATCGGGTCCGGTCATGTCGCTGGGTCAATACCTCGAGAAGAGAGAGAAGTCGTGAGCGACTCGTCTGCCATTGGTGCAGTGAGCGCGGTCCTGACGCGGGTGATCCGCGAGGCGGTCGCACCATTCTTTCCGTCTCCCGGCGTGACCCTCGGCACACCGGAAGCGCTCCAAGGCAACCAGGGCGACAGCCCTCGGGTCAACGTCTTCCTCTACGCCACCCACCCGAACCCGTCGATGCGGAACTTCGACCTTCCCCACCGCGACGGCCAGGGGACGGTGATCGAACAACCCAAGCTGGCCCTCGACCTCCACTACCTCTTGTCGTTCTATGGCGCGGAATCCGAGATGCAGCCCGAGCGACTGGCCGGCGCCACCCTCGGTGCCCTCTATCGCGACCCCGTCATGTCGCGAACCGTCATCGAGGACGCTGTCTCCGACATCCTCGTGACCGACCCCGGGAGCTTCGTCGCCGAGTCCGACCTGGCGGATCAGTTCGAGCGGATCCACCTCAGCCCTATGGCACTGACCATCGAGGAGATCTCCAATCTCTGGTCGATGTTTCAGACCCCATACGCCCTGTCCGCGGCAATCGAGGTCTCTGTCGTGATCATCGAGCCCGAGGTGGAGGTTGCGACGGGCCCACCGGTGATGGGCCGCGGGATCTTCGTCGTTCCCGCCCTCCATCCCGTGATCGACTCCATCGAGCCTCAGACCGTCGATGCGTCCTCCGGTGAGCCCATCGTCATCAGAGGAAGACACCTGGGTGGTGACGGCATGGTGGTTCAGGTCGGCGACCTCCGGGTGGATGCCCCGGCGGCGGGACCGAGCCGACTCAGGGCCCAGCTTCCAACGGGGGTCACAGCCGGCGTCCATCCGGTCCGGGTCATCCGGACCCTGCAAATGGGCGACCCACCGCGTCGCCGTGACGTGGCAGAGTCCAACACCGCGGTAGTGATCGTCAGGCCCGTCGTCACCGGCGCGGCGTTCGCTGCCGCACCGGAACCTGCGGTGACGGTGCAGATCGACCCCGCCGTCCAGCCCGAGCAAAAGGTCGCTCTACTCATCTCTGAAGCCAACCCACCACCAGGACAGGCGCCGGCGTCTCAGAAGATAGAGCGGACCGTTCAAGCCGCGACTTCGAGCGTCGAGTTCGCCCCGGTGAGCGTTCCGCCCGGCGACTACCTGCTCCGAGTCCGTGTCGAAGAGGCCGAGTCGGCACTGCAACTCCTCCCGGACGGTTCGCTGACCGGGCCGTTGGTGACGGTCCCATGAGCTCGCGCCCCGCCCGGTGGCTCCGCTCCAACGAAAGGTGGCTGACCGCACGCATCGGCGAGGTGGCACGAGCCTTCGAACCGGACCCCGCCACGCCACCGAGCACGGAGTCGGAGGCGATCAGCGCGTCGATGTCCAAACCGCCGGCTCTCATCTCACTCGCCGAAAGCCTCGGTCTCACCCAGTTCGAGCAGGATCTCCTGGTCTTGACGGCGGGGGTCGAGCTGCAACCTTCCCTGGCCTCCGATGTGGGAAGTCTGCTCGGCCACGGTCACGACGCATCACCCACGCTTGGGCTGGCTCTCGATCATCTGCCGAACTCGCATTGGAGCGCGCTGTCACCGGGAAGCCCTCTGCGGCGCTTGCGCATGCTCGAGGTGACTCCCGGCCCGTCGCTGGCATCGAGCCCGCTCCGGCTGGACGAGCGGGTGTTGCATCATCTCCTCGGGGCGGACCATCTCGACGAGAGACTCACCGCCATGATCCATCCGGTCGGCGGAGGCGAGCCTCTTCCCGGCTCGCGCAAGCAGAGAGTCCGTGAGATCGTGGACAGTTGGCGAGCCGGGTCGATGCTCATCCAGGTACTCGGGCCCGACCCGAGTGACCGCTCGTCGGTTGCAGCCGCCGCTTCTGAGAAACTCGGAGCCGTTTGTTACCGCATCGCTGCCGAGGACATTCCGGCCTCCCCATCGGAGCGGGAGGGCCTGCAGCGTCTCTGGACACGAGAGACACGCTTCACCCCATCGATGTTGATCGTCGAGATCGGCGACACGATCACCGATGAACAGGAGCGGGCGGCGATCAGATTCGCCGAGGACACGCCCGGGTGTCTCGTCTCGACACGGGAGGCAGTTGCCACCCAAGGGCCCTCGAAGGGAATCGAGGTGCCCGCCCTCGCGCCGAACGAGCGATGGACGCTCCTCGCACCGGTCCTCGGGGCCGACAAGAGCGACCCACCACCGCCGGCCGTGACCCAGTTCGCCTTGAGCACGGGGAGATTGCTGGCCGCCGGGAGAGAGGCACGGCGAACCGGCGCCGACGGCGACCTCGGAGATGCTCTCTGGGCGGCATGTCAGGCGCAGGCCCGTCCGCGCCTGGAGCAACTGGCACAGCGAATCGAGCCCGCCGCCACTTGGGACGACCTCGTGGTGCCGCCCACCGTTGAGAAGATCCTGCGGGGGATCAAGGCCCACGTCGAATACAGATCCCTCGTGTACGACGACTGGGGGTTCCGCGCCAAGAGCAGTAGGGGCCTCGGCATAACGGCTCTCTTCTCGGGTGAGAGCGGCACGGGGAAGACAATGGCCGCCGAGGTCCTCGCCAACGACCTCGCACTCGACCTCTACCGGATCGACCTGTCGTCGGTGGTGAGCAAGTACATCGGGGAGACCGAGAAGAACCTGCGACGCGTGTTCGACGCCGCCGAGGCCGGGGGTGCCATCCTGCTCTTCGACGAGGCCGACGCCCTCTTCGGCAAGCGCACCGAGGTGAAAGACAGCCACGACCGGTACGCCAACATCGAGGTCAGCTATCTGTTGCAACGGATGGAGGCGTATCGGGGACTGGCGATCCTCACCACCAACCTCAAGGACGCCCTCGACGACGCCTTTCTCCGCAGGATTCGCTTCGTGGTGCGCTTCCCCTTCCCAAGAGAGGAAGAGCGCGACCGAATGTGGCGATCGATATGGCCACCGGCCACACCGGTCGGCAACCTCGATTTCGCCCGTCTTGCCCGGCTTCCCATGCCCGGCGGAAACATTCGCAGCATCGCCCTCGACGCAGCCTTCAGGACCGCCGCCTCGGCGGACCCTGGACGAGAGGAGCCTGTCGTCGACATGGAAGCGGTCGCCGGATCAGTGAGAGCCGAGGCATACAAGGTGGAGAAGCCGCTGCGGGCGAGTGACTGGGGAGAGACGTGAGCCGAGTCATGGTCCATATCAATCGGGTCGTCGTCTCGTTGCCCGACTTCGACCAGACCGCGTTCGCTGCAGCGCTCAGAGAGAGACTGGCTGAGGGGCTGGGCTCTGCGGTGACTCCGGGTCAGATCGGTGTGATCCGGGCCCATAGGACTTCATCCCCGGACTCACGTTCGCTGGGTGTCGCGGTGGGTGAGGCCATCGGGAGGAACCTGAGATGATCACCCGTTCGCCAC
>CAZYCX010000083.1:0-9221 GCA_964645875.1 uncultured Acidimicrobiaceae bacterium | reverse complement strand
TGGGCTGTCGGTCCGGCTCCCCCGTGGTGGACTGGACGACGCGATCCCACTCGACAACGACCCGATCGGGCGTGCGAAGAACTGGGTCCAGCAGGGGGTCGACTACCTCCACATCGTCGACCTCGACGCCGCCGCCTATGGCGACTACCGCAACCGAGAGCTCATCCGCAAGCTCGTCTCCGAGGTGGAGATCCCGGTCCAGGTCGCCGGAGGGATCCGCTCCGAAGGCGAGGGAGAGAAGTTGCTGGAGAGCGGTGCCTGGCGCATCGTGATGGGCACCGCCGCCATCGAGAACCAGATCATGGTGTGGGAGATGTGCCGTGAGCATCCCGAGAAGATCGTCGTCTCCCTCGACGTCCGACCCAACGAGGAGGTCGCCACCCGCGGATGGACCCAAAACAGCGGCAGGTTTCTCGAAGAGGTGCTCATCGAGATGTCATCCGCCGGTGCCGTCGCCTTCCTGGTGGCCGAGGCGGGCCGCGATGCCCTCTCCGACCCTCCCAACCTCCAGATCCTCGCCGAGGCGCTGGCCACCGTGGAGGAGCCGGTGATCGCAGCCGGTGGGGTGCGGGACCTCGAGGACCTGCGCAAGTTGACCATGCTGGAGACTTCCGGGCGCACCCTCGGCGGGGTGGTCGTTGGCCGCGAGGTGACCGCGGGCCGCTTCACCGTGGAGGAGGCCAAACAGGTCTTGGCGGGTGGGGGACCGACGCGCGCTCCCGGCGGGATCACCGTCACCAGGACTCCGGTTGCCGTCGAGTCCCTGGAGACGTCACTGGGGTTCTACCGCGACGTGCTCGGCTTCAACCAGGTCCGCTCACCTTCACAAGGGGTGATCACCGCCGTGGTCGAGGCCGCCCCGGGTCAGCACATCGAGTTGGTCGAAGGGGGGACGGCTCGGCCCGATTCGTTGGTCTTCCATGTCGAGGAACCCGACCGTTGGCGGGACCACCTCTCCAACCTCGGTGTGGCCACCGAGGGCGACGGCTCCCGCCTGGTGGTCGTCGACCCCGACGGCCTCAAGATCGTTCTCGAATAGCCCCTGGCACGCTCGAGAGGAATAGGTCGTTAGACCGATCCAGAATGAGCGCCGGTTGACGATCTAGTCGTCATGGCCAGTAGAGCAGTCCAGACGCTCCTGGCGTCGCGACATCACGGATCTCGTCCTCATCGCATCGTGGTACGGGTGGGAGCAGCAGCCTCCTGGATAGCCGCCGTCATCTATCTCGCCACCGGTGCCTTCACCGGCGACGAGAGACTCTTCGTCGAATCCGTGGGGCCGATACTCGCTGCCACGCTCATGACCGTCCAGATTCTGGTGGGTCGAGAAGATGGGGGCTTGGCGATCTTCGGATCGGGTGTGATCGTGGCGGTGTGGTCCACCGTGTTCGGCGACGCGGGGACGGCTGTCCCGGCCGCGGTGGCTCTGGTGGTCATCTCATCACTCGGCATGCTCTTCGTCACCCGATACCGGATGGTGGTGGCCTCGACCATCGGAGGGGCACTCTTCGCCATCCCCCATCTCTGGGATCTGGCGGTGAACCAGAGGGTGGTCCTCGGGGTGATCATGGCGCTCTCGTTCCTGATGACCTACATAATCCTGGGAACGATCCAGACCGCCTCCGCCGCCCTCCACGAGCGCTACCAGATGCTCTTCGAGCAGTCCCCGTCGGCGGTGCTCGAAGAGGATTGGTCCGAGGCGATCGCCTACGTGCACTCGGAGTACTCCGGCAAGTCGAGCCGGATCCGCCAGTTCCTCCTCGCCTATCCGATCGTGGTGAGACGCGCGGTGGGGAAAGCCAAGATCGTCCGTGCCAACGACGCCGCCCTCAGTCTCCTCGACATCACCGACCCGGCGCGCTTCCTCGGATACCGCGACCCGGACATCGTCAACGACGAGAACATCGAGAGCTTCGTGAGTGCTCTCGTCTGTCTCTATGAAGGGGGTAGGAGCTGGGAGCGTGAGGTCCCGATCAGGGCCCGGGGCGGCCAGCTCCGTTGGCTCCTCTACCGTGCGGTGGACACCTCCACTGCTGCTCCGGGCAGCTCGATCGTGGCCGGGCTCGCCGATATCACCCACATGAAAGCCAGGAACGAGGCGATGGCTGAGGTGGTAAGAGCCAAAGACGAGTTCATCGCCAACGTGAGCCACGAGCTGCGCACCCCCCTGACCGCCGTGCTCGGGATCACCTCGGAGCTGGCCGACGAGGACATGGGGCCGGGCATGAGAGCCGAGATGCTGCAGCTCGTGACGGAACAGGCCAACGAGATGGCCAACATCGTCGACGACCTGCTTGTCGCCGCCCGGGCCGAGGTCGGGACCATCCCCATCCAGTCCCAGGCGGTCGACTTGATCGCCGAGCTGAAGGCGACCCTGGAGGGGCTTGGCACTACCGTCGACATGCCGAAGATGGACACCCCTACCGTGGTCGCCGACCCGAAGCGGGTACGGCAGATCCTTCGCAACCTGCTCACGAACGCGCATCGTTACGGCGGGCCCCGGCATCGCGTAGTCACCGGGACCCTGAAGGGCCACGTGTGGATCGAGGTTCGAGACAACGGAGACGGCATCCCCGAAGAGGACGCCGACCGTATCTTCCAACCCTATGTGACCACTGGAGCCGGGAGCTCGGTCGGTCTCGGCCTGTCCGTCGCCCGCCAGCTCGCCGAACTCATGGACGGATCCCTCGTCTACGAGCACAGTGCGGGTGAGAGCGTGTTCCGTCTCCAGTTGCCCGCGGCCGAGGAGAGGGCACCCGTTCTGGCTTCTCACTACGAACTCTGGTAGCTAACTTCTATCAGGTAATGCCGGTCGCATCACCAATCGTCTACTGGCCGCTGCTGCTGCTGGCCGCATACCTCCTGGGCTCGATCCCGTTCGCCCAGGTGCTGGCACGCGCACGCGGTCTCGACCTCCGTTTGGCGGGCACCGGCAACGTCGGTGCTGGAAACCTCACCAAGACCGTTGGTGCGGGTTGGGGTGTCGCCGCCGGGGTTCTCGACGGATTGAAAGGGCTGGTCCCGGTTTGGCTCTGCCTCCGGTCGGGTCTCGGCCCCGGTGCGGCCGGGCTGGTCGGGGTGGCGGCAGTGATCGGGCACAACTGGTCGATCTTTCTCAGGGGCCGCTCGGGCCGTGGTTTGGCGACGGCGTTCGGGCTCATCGTGGCGCTACATCCTCCCCTGGCCATCTGGACGGCCGGATGGGCGGTGGCCGGCTGGAAGGTCGGAGGCGGTTTCGCCGGCTTCCTCGGCTGGGGAACGCTCCCTGTGGTCTCCGTTGCCCTCGGTGCACCGGTGACCGAGAGTATGGTGATCCTTCTCCTGGCGGCAGTCCTGATGGGGCGTCGGATGCAGGGGAACCCTGGAGACGAGATGGACTGGGGGGCGATGATGCGACGTGCCATCTTCGACAGAGACCTCGTGGCTGATGGTTCTGGAGAAACGGCTGAAGATCCACTGATCCAGTGAGCCCGAAGCGGGTCTTTTGGATCGCGGGTATCGCCGCGGTCCTCTACGCGGGCTTCGGGTATTGGGTCGTCAACAACTTCGACATACCACCGTTGCGCGGCGCGGCCCTCTTCATCGTGATCCTCGCCGCCATCGCCGAGATCGGCGGGAAGTGGTTCTTCGGGCTCCTGTTCCGAGAGTCGATCCAGAGGACCGGCTCGGACGTCGCACCCTGGATCGCTTTCAAGGCGGCCCTGGTCGGGGCGGGAGTTGCGAGACTGATCCCTGCCGGTGGGGCGATCACGCCCGTCGCGCTCTCCTGGGCGGTGCGTGACCAGACCGACAACGGCACTGCGGGGCCCGGGATCCGCACCGTGCTGCTCAACTACGCCGGTCTCCTCATGATGGCGGGAGCCGGGCTCCTGCTGGAGAGGCCGCGGGGGACGATTCCCGTGTTCTCGACTTCGCTCCTCGTGATCGCGCCCATCATCCTGGCGATAGGCGGCCTCCTCATGTTCGGGTCGGGGCGACTCGGAAGCATCGCGAGATACCTTCCCCAGTTCATTCGGAGGCGGATCGAGGCTTCGATGGTCAACCACCCTCCCAGATGGGAGTCCCAGCTGTACGTGTGGACCCGGCTGGCACTCGAGGTCACTGCGCTGTGGCTGGTGATGGCGGCGTTCAACATCGACCTCACCGTCTTCGAGGCGGTGGCCATCTTCGCCGCCTCCCAGTTGATCGGGGGCATGCCCGGGACCCCCGGGGGCCTCGGCATCGCCGAGTTCGGCATGGGTGTGGTCATGGCCGCCTACGGGTATCCGGCGCGGATCGCGGTGGCGCCGATCCTCGTCTATCGGGTCGTGAACTATTGGCTCCCCGCCGGGTTCAGTCTGCTCGCCGGTGGTTCCACGTTCCTCGCATCGGAAGAGGCGAAGGCGGCCGCCGCCGAAGCCGAGTAGGGTCGGGCGATGAGCCAGAAAGTCGAATTCAGCCTCCAGAACCAGGACGGCAAAGTGGTCAGCAGCGCCGACCTCGCCGGCAAGAAGTACGTCATCTTCTTCTATCCGAGGGCGATGACCCCCGGCTGTACCAAGGAGTCGTGCGACTTCCGCGACAGCTACTCCGAGTTCAGCGAGGCCGGCTACGAGGTGATCGGGGTGAGCCCCGATCCGCCCTCGCGCAATCGGAAGTTCCAGGAGAAGGAGGGTCTCAACTTCGATCTCCTCTCCGACGAGGACCACCAGTTGGCCGACTCACTCGGCGCCTGGGGGGAGAAGAAGCTCTACGGAAAGACCACGGAGGGTCTCATCCGCTCCACCTTCGTCGTCGACGAAGCCGGCACCTTGGACAAGGCCTACCGCAACGTCAAGGCCACCGGCCACGTCGCCCGGGTCAAAGAGGACCTGCTGGGGGTGTGACCACCGTTCTGTGCGGGTCCGTGGACACACAGTGTCGGTAGACCTTCACAGAACGGTTTATCGACCCCCCATTTCGTGGCCGGTGAGGTGCTCCAGGGCCTTGACCAGGGCGTGATTCCCCTCGCCGCCGAGGCCGCGCGTCTGGAGTGAACGGTAGAGCTGATAGACCAGTGCCACACCCGGCATGGCGGCGCCGACCTCGTCGGCGGCCTCCAGGACCAGACGGAGATCCTTCTGCTGCAGGTCGATGGTGAATCCCGGCCGCCAGTCCCGCTCGATCATCTGCGGGCCCCGGTTCGACAGCATCCACGACCCGGCGGCGCCGCCCTCCACAGCGGCGAGGGTCTTCCTCAAGTCGAGGCCGGCGGCGTCGGCGAGCAGCAAGGCCTCGGATGCGGCGAGCTGGTTGAGGACCACCAGCACCTGGTTGACCGCCTTCACCATCTGACCCGACCCGGGCTCGTCGCCGACGTGGACGATCGAAGAGGAATAGGCCTCCATGAACGGCCGAGCCCGCTCCAGCGCCTCGGGAGATCCCCCGGCCATCACCGCCAGGGTGCCCCGCTCGGCACCCTCCGATCCGCCCGACACCGGAGCGTCGATCCAGTCGACTCCCAACTGCTCGGCCTCCACGGCAAACTCCTTGGTGGCCACCGGCGAGATCGTCGAATGGTCGACCAGGACGTCGCCCTTCTTCATCCCGTGGATGACGCCGGAGTCACCGAAGACGACCTCTTCGACGTCAGGGGTATCCGACACGCAGATCAGGACGAGGTCCGAGCCCGGCCCCACCTCCCGGGGGCTGTCGGCGACCCGGACGTCGAGACCGTGGGCCTTTCCGGGCGTTCGGTTCCAGACGGTCAACTCGTGTCCCGCGGCGACGAGATTCGCCGCCATGCCCCGGCCCATGATGCCGAGACCGATGAATCCGAGGCGTGTCATGTCGACGCACCCTAGATGCCCTGCTAAACCGAGACCCATGCCTACCGACCGTCTCGACAAGACCCTCTCCACCGAAGTGGAGGACCTCCGCCAGTCAGGCACCGACAAAGGCGTCGAGTCGGTAGTGACCACGGTGCTGCCCCCTCGCTCCGGGCTCGGGCCCCGATACCTCCTCGCCGGGAGCGACAGGGAGTTCCTGCGCATGAATTCCAACAGCTATCTCGGGCTCTCCCACCACCCTGCGGTCATCGACGCCGAGGAGAGCGCCACTCGCGCCTTCGGCGCCGGTCCCGGAGCGGTTCGCTTCATTTCGGGCACCTATCAGACCCACGTCGACCTCGAGACCCGGCTCACCTCGTTCCACGGGAGGGAGGCGTCGGTCGTGTACTCCTCCGCGTACGCCGCGGTCCTGTCGACTCTCGGCTCGCTGATCAACGAGGAGACGGTGGTCCTCTCCGACGAGCTGAACCACAACTGCATCATCAACGCCATCCGCATGAGCCGTCCCGCCGCCCGTGCCGTCTATCCCCACCTCGACATGGGCGCCCTCGATCGTGAGCTCGAGGGGGCGGCGGAGGCGGGGAGCCGGGCGATCGTGGTCACAGACGGGGTGTTCTCGATGCGGGGTGACTACGCCGATCTCGCCGCCATCGGTGAGGTGGTCGCCCGCCACGACGGCGGCTTCGCCGACAACATCGTGGTCGTGGTCGACGACTCCCACGGGGTCGGAGCATACGGGGCCACCGGAAGGGGGACCGAGGAGGTCACCGATGGCCGGGCCGACGTGCTCATCGGGACCCTGGGCAAGGCGTTCGGGGTCAACGGGGGATACGTCACGGGCTCGTCGACATTGGTCACCTACCTGCGTGAGAAGGGCCCCATGTACATCTATTCGAACCCGATCACGGCGGGGGAGGCGGCGGCTGCCGACATGGCGGTCTCCATCCTCGACTCACCGGAGGGCGCCGAGATGCTCGCCCACCTCGCCGCGATGACCCACAAGTTCGAGTCGGGTCTGGTCGACGCCGGGTTCGAGACCATCCCGGGACCACACCCGGTGGTGCCGTTGATGGTCCGGGACACCTCGAAGACGGCGGCGCTGGTCGCCCATCTGTTCGAGAACGGGATCCTGGCCACCGGTCTCAACTTTCCGGTGGTGCCCAAGGGGGACGAGGAGATCCGCTTCCAGGTCAACGCCGACCACACCGTGGCGGATATCGACTACGCCCTCGACGTCCTCGAGGACTTCTAAGTCTGCTCCTCCGGCGAGCGGAGCGAGCCGTTTCCTCCCCCAGCGAGCGAAGCGAGCGTTGGGGGAGGTGTCGCCGAAGGCGACGGAGGGGGCAACGAGGTTCAGGACTCCTCGATCACTACGAGGACCGCTCCCGCCTCGACCTGGTCGCCGGCGGCGCAGAGGACCTGGGTCACGGTGCCGGCGTGGGGGGCGCGGAGGGTGTGTTCCATCTTCATCGCCTCCAGAACCACGAGTATCGAGCCCTCGGTGACTTCCGAGCCCTCGGTGACATCGACTCGGATCACCTGGCCCGGCATGGGGGCGTGCAGCGACCCGGCGTCGTCCTCCGCGTCTGACGACCGGAAGCGGGGCACTGCGACGAGACGGGCTGGCCCGAGGTTCGAGTCGAGGTACCGCAGATCCCCATACCGGGCAACGTCGAAGCGGTGCTCGACGTCACCGACGAGGATCGACACCTCCTGCGGTGAGACCTGGCCGATGGAGACGGTCCCGACTCCCTCGAGCCGAAACGGTTCGAGCATCGAATAGCCGATCTCGTGGAGACCCTGCTCACCGGTATAGGAGCGGGCCTGCATTTGGGCGGGAGAGTTGCGCCACCCCGAGGGGATGGTGCGCAGCACCCTGACCTCATCCCTCTCGACGGCCTGGTCCGACAGCGCGGCGGCGACAGCGGCGAGGCGCTCGTCGGCGACATCGAGAAGAGGCTTTCCCAGCTCGGCGACCTCGTTTCGCTGCAGGAAGTGGGTATCGGTCTCGCCACCGATGAACTCGGGATGTTCGAGGATCCTGACCAGGAGGGCACGGTTTGTCGTCGACCCGTGGATGTGGGCTCTGCGCAGGGCGGTGGCGAGGATGTCGGCGGCCACCTCGCGAGTGGGGGCGTGAGCGATGACCTTGGCGATCATCGGGTCGTAATGCACCGAGACGTTGGAACCGTCCTCGATGCCGGCGTCCACTCTGAGCCCCTCGATCTCGGGAAAGCGGAAGCGGTGGAACTTCCCGGTGACGGGCAGGTAGTCGTTGAGGGGGTCCTCCGCATAGAGGCGGGCCTCGATGGCGTGGCCATGGATTCGAGGGCCCTTGTCGGGCAGGGGGTCGCCGTTGGCGATCTCGATCTGGAGACGCACCAGGTCCAGCCCGGTCACCATCTCGGTCACCGGATGCTCGACCTGGAGACGGGTGTTCATCTCCAAGAAGTAGAAACTCCCGTCCTGGAAGAGAAACTCGACCGTCCCGGCGCCGACGTAGTCGACTGCTTGGGCTGCGCGCACCGCCGCTGCGCCCATCTTCTCGCGCGTGGCCGGGTCGATGGCGATCGAGGGGGCCTCCTCGACGATCTTCTGATGCCGCCGCTGGATGGAGCATTCGCGCTCGTGGAGCGACACGACGTTGCCCCCGGAATCGCCGAACACCTGAATCTCGATGTGACGGGGCGCGGTGAGGTACCTCTCGAGGAACACCGTGTCGTCCCCGAAGGCGCCCTGAGCCTCCCGTCGGGCCGAGTCGAGGGCGTCACCGAGATCGTCCGGATCCCTGACGATCCGCATTCCCTTGCCGCCACCGCCGGCGGAGGCTTTGACCAGGACCGGATAGCCGAGAGAGAGGGCGGCACTGTTCACCGAGTCGAGACCGTCCAGCTCGACCGATGGGAGCACAGGGACCCCGGCATCACCCATGAGGCGTTTCGACTCCAGCTTCGAGCCCATGATCTCGATCGCCTCCGCTGACGGCCCGATCCACACCAGCCCGGCGCTGGTAACGGCGCGGGCGAAGCCGGCGTTCTCAGCCAGGAATCCATATCCGGGGTGAACCGCGTCGGCTCCTGTCTCCTTGGCGGCTGCGATCTGCGCATCGATGTCGAGGTAGGTCTCCGACGGTGTGCTTCCCGCGAGGAGGATGGAGTCGTCGGCCTCCCGCACGTGGGGCTCGCCCGCGTCGGCCTCCGAATAGACGGCGACGGTCGACAGGCCCATCTCGCGGCAGGTGCGAAAGATGCGGCGGGCGATCTCACCTCGATTGGCGACGAGAACCTTCGAGATCATCGGGGTGGGAGGCTACCGCGCCTCCCCCGGGCTAACGATTCCCGTCCCGGTAGACTGCCCACATGGACAACGAGACCAAGTCTCGGTTTCCGTCCGTCCCCGTAGCCATCCTGGTTC
>CAZYCX010000082.1:0-9265 GCA_964645875.1 uncultured Acidimicrobiaceae bacterium | reverse complement strand
AGGAGCGAAGCGACGTTGGGGGAGGTGCCCCGAAGGGGCGGAGGGGGTGAGGCCGAAGGCCGATCAAGGGGAGGTGGCCCGTGGGGCCGGAGGGAGCACTTCCCCGGTAGGCTCCCGCGGAAACGATCCAAGGAGCCTGCACAGATGGGATACCCCGAGCGATTGCTCAGCGACGACGAGGTCATCGAGAGTCAGTTCCGACCTCATTGGTCCGGGATCCTCCGCGAGGGATTGGTCATCGTCGGTGGTATCGCCCTGGCCGTCGTGCTCGCCATCTTCGACGCCCCGCCCTGGGCATATCTGGTGCTCTCCGGGGTCGTCATCCTGCTCATCGTCGGCGGTGTCATCAGGTGGGTCAACACCCTCCACGTGATCACCAACGAGCGTCTCATCTACCGCGCCGGGTTCATCGCCAAGCGTGGGACGGAGATCCCGCTCGAAGTGATCCAGAACGTGGCCTTCGGCCAGACGATCCTCGAGCGAATCTTCGGCACCGGCGACCTCATGATCGAGTCGGCCGGCACCCATGGCCAGACCCGGTACCAGGACATTCCCAACCCCGAGGGGGTGCAGTCGTTGATCTACAAGGTCCGTGAGATCAGGATGGCGCAGGTCGAGTCGGGACGGGGCGCCCCCTTCCCCGACGCTGGTGAGGTGCGCACCGAGTCTCCGTCGGAGAGAGAGTCGGCTGCCTCCCAACTCGAGAAGCTCTCCCGTCTCCACGACCAGGGCAAGTTGACCGACGCCGAGTTCCAGGCCGAGAAGGCGAAGCTCCTCGGAGGTGGTGCCTGATGCACATGCAAGACGACTTCCCGCTGCTCCTCAGCACGCTCTATGACCACGCAGTGTGGATCCACCCCGACCAGGAGGTGGTGTCCGTCGAGTCCGACCTCAGCCAGACCCGCTGGACCTATGCCCAGCTCGACGGGAGGATCAGGAGACTCGCCTCGGCCTTCGAAGAACTCGGGATCGAGCGCGGGGAGGCGGTGGCCACCTTCGCCTGGAACAACCACCGTCACCACGAGATCTACTGGGCAACGGCGAACACGGGACGTATCTGTCACACAGTCAACATCCGTTTGTTCTCCGACCAGATCGTCTACATCGTGAACCATGCCGCCGACAAGGCGTTGTTCGTCGACCCCGACCTGGTGCCCCTCGTCGCCCCACTCGTGGACCGGTTCGAGACCGTGGAGACCGTCGTAGTGATGGGGGAGCAAGCCAGCGACGAAATCCCCGGGTCGATCGCCTACGAGGACCTGCTCGCCGACCAGAAGCAGCATGGCGACTGGCCGCTCCTCGACGAGCGGTCGCCGATGATGTTCTGTTACACGTCGGGCACTACGGGCAACCCCAAGGGCGTCGCCTACACCCAGCGGTCGACCTACATGCACACGATCTCGAACCTGGCCAACTTCTCGGTCGAGCCGTCGGACAACGTCCTCCCGGTCGTCCCGATGTTCCACGCCTCGGCCTGGGGATACCCGTTCATGGCCACGGCGAAGGGGGCGAAGCTGACCTACCCGGGACCCGATCTCTCACCCGAAGGCCTGGTCAAGCTGTTCGTCGACGAGAATGTGACGTTCAGTGCTGGAGTCCCCACGGTCTGGCTTGGGATCAAGCACTACCTCGACGCCCATCCAGATGTGGACGTCTCCTCGATCCGGGCCTTCCTCTGCGGTGGCTCGGCGGTGCCGAGGGCGATGATCAAGGCCTACTGGGTCGATCGCGGTATCCGGGTGGTGCAGGGGTGGGGCATGACCGAGACCAATCCCGTGGCCTCGATGTCCTACCTCAAGCCCGAGATGGAGGAGTGGGACCTCGAAGATCAGCTCGACCGGCTCGAGACCGCAGGCATCCCGACACCGGGGCTCGAGGTGAAGATCGTCGACGAGGCGGGAGAGCGGCTTCCCCACGACGGGGAGGCATTTGGCGAGCTGCTTATCCGTGGACCGTGGATCGCCGCCGAGTACTACAAGGACGACCGGACGTCGCAGTCGTTCGAGGACGGCTGGCTGCGCACGGGTGACGTCTGCAAGATCACGCCCGAGGGCTACATCCGGATCACCGACAGGGCCAAGGACGTCATCAAGTCCGGTGGGGAGTGGATCAGCTCTCTCGACGTGGAGAACGAGCTGATGGCGCATTCGGCCGTGGCAGAGGCCACTGTCGTCGGTTTGAAACACCCCAGATGGCAGGAGCGTCCCGCAGCATTCGTCGTCCTCGCCGAGGGTGCGGAGGCCACCCCGGAGGATCTGCGTCGGCACCTGAGCGAGCGGGTCGCCAAGTGGTGGCTTCCCGATGAGATCGTCTTCATCGACGAGATCCCCAAGACCGGCACCGGCAAGTTCGACAAGAAGGTGGTCAGGGACCAATACGCCGATCTCCTCATGGAGGAATGAGAGGACGTCCCGCGGCCGGTGTTGGCTAGGAGGGAACCTCGACCAGCTCGCCCGAGGTGAGATCGAGGACGAACTCCTTGGGGCTCTTGGAGTCGGCGATGAAGTTGGCGAGACGGGCCCCCTTCTCACGCACTATCCACCAGGCGTAGTCCTCTGATCCGGTGGTGGCGTAATGGTCACGCGCCGCCCTGGCCGCCTCGATCGCATCCAACTCTTCAGCGAACTCGCCGAGCACCGTCTCGCTCGGTTCTGTCGCCCTGTCCAACTCGACGAACTCGACCGTCTCGAACATGTCTGCCTCCTCCACCGATCCTATCAAACCGCCACTCTGTGCGATGAGGTTTAACCTCCCCCGCCGTGAGTGATTTCCATGCGATCTGGGGGCAGGTCGCGATCTGGATCAGTGGGCTGGTCGGTCTGTGGGGGGTGGCGATGGCGAAGCGGGAGACCGTGCCTCGAGTCTTCTATTGGGCGGTGGGCTCGGCGATCAGTGCATTGCTCGCCGAGGTGTTGGTCGGGCTCGTCTCGATGAATATCTCCGGCATCGATCCTGGCGACCAACATGTCTTCTACGGTGTGGTGATCACAGTCACCTTTGCCTTTGCCTACATCTATCGCGCACAGTTCCGGAAACATCCCGCCCTGTACTACGGCGTGCTGCTCTTGTTCGCCATGGGACTGGGGATGAGAGGGATCCAGACGATCGGAGTCGACTTCTGATGCTCCTCGAAGACAAGAAACTGCTCATCACCGGCGTTCTGACGGACGACTCGATCGCGTGGCACACGGCACGGGTCGCCCAGGAAGAAGGAGCCGAGATCATTTCCACCGGCTTCGGCCGCGGGCTCCGGCTCACCGAGCGCTCCGTGAAACGTCTACCCCGGGAGTGCGACGTCCTCGAGTTGGACATCAACGACCCGGCTCATGTCGAGGCGGTGGTCTCCGACCTCGACGATCGGTGGGGGAAGATCGACGGTGCCCTTCACGCCATCGCCTTCGCCCCCGAGGACGCCCTGGGCGGAAACTTCCTCCAGACCCCGATGGAATCGGCACAGACCGCGTTCACCGTCTCCGCCTTCTCCTACAAGACACTCGCGGTGGGGCTGCTCCCGCTGATGCAGAAAGCGGGTGGCGGGGCGCTGGTGGCCATGGACTTCGACAACTCCCAGGCGTGGCCGGCCTACGACTGGATGGGAGTGGCCAAGTCGGCACTGCAGAGCGTCACCCGATACCTGGCCCGCGATCTGGGCCCCCACAACATCAGGGTGAACGCGGTGTCGGCAGGTCCGCTCGGGACCGTGGCAGCCAAGTCGATCCCGGGATTCGCCAGGTTCGACGAGGTGTGGGCGGAGAGGTCGCCTCTCCACTGGGACACTTCGGACCCCGATCCCGTGGCCCGGATGGTGTGTGTGCTGCTGAGTGATTGGGCCCCCAAGACGACTGGTGAGGTCGTCCACGTCGACGGTGGGTTCCACGCGGTGGCGGCGGGAGCCTCTCCCGAATAGAGATCTGCGGTCTACGTGGTCGGGATCTCCGAGGCCGCCGCCGGAAGATCGACCACGAACGTGGCGCCGCCACCTTCGGTCGCCTCGACCCGCACCGTCCCGTGCATGACCTCGGCGAGGCTCTTGACGATCGACAGCCCCAGACCCGTGCCTCCCTTCGAGCGGGTGTCCGACTGGTCGAGTTGGGTGAAGCGCTCGAAGATGCTCATTCGAGCGTCCTCGGGGATGCCCGGCCCGTGGTCGACCACGGCCATCAGCGCCCGCGAGCCCTTCTGCCAGGCATAGAGCTCCACCGGCGAGTCGGGGGCGTACTTGGCCGCATTCTCGACGAGGTTGATCAGGATGCGGGCGAAGTGGTCGCGGTCGGCGTACACGGCGAGGTTGGCCGGCTCGATGGTGGTGGCGGGCTCGATCGAGACCACCCTGGTCACCTCGTCGAACATGTCCTTGACCTCCACGACCTCGGGGTGCACCGGGATCGCGCCCCGATCGATTCGCGACACCACCAACAGGTCTTCGATGAGACGCTGGAGACGGCCCGCCTGTTTGCGCGCGCTGAGCAGGAGCTGTTGTGACGTCGGCTCCGGCGGTGCCAGCTCCGGTCGGTTGACCGTGTCCAGCGAGCCGATGATCGAGGTGAGTGGGCTGCGCAACTCGTGGCTGACCGTGGAGACGAAGTCGGTCTTCATCTGGGCCACCTCTTCGAGCCGGCGGGTCATCTCGGCTTGTGCCTCGTACCGCCCGATCTGGCTGAGAACCAGACCGGCGGGCGCCGCCAGAGAGCCGAGCTGCTCGAGCTGGTCTTCGGTGAAGCTGCCCTCGTAGGGATCGCCGACCACGATGACACCCACCCGCATCGACTCGACCTTCAACGGGGCGACCAGGGCCTGTCTCAAGCCCAGGTCCTTCAGGAGCACATGGGAGTCGGTGTCCCCATCGACACGCTTGACGAAGATGGGCTTCACCGCGCGGTAGGTCTGTGACACCACGCTGGGGGCGTTGATGTCCACCGAGATCGGGTCGGTCTCGAGCGGGTATCCATTCACCCAGATCGGGCTCATCACCTGGAGGCGGTGCATGGCGTTGTCGTGAAGGAGGACCACTCCCACTTGGGCATCGAGGTATTTGCAGATCGTGCCGACCAGGTGGGGGACGATCTCGGCGAGCGACTCGGCCCGGGCCAGCGTCGCGCTCACCGCGTAGAGGCGCTCGAAGTCGAGACGCTGCTGTTCGAGCTTCGCCTCCTTGCCGAAAGAGGTGACCGCCTCCTTCTCGAATTCGAATCCGACCAGTGCGGTGGCGGTGGCGACGACGACGATCACCACTATCGGAGTGACCACATCGGCGACGACGTTCGCCCCGCCCCCGTCGAGGTTGATGAAGGCGATGGCGAGCCCCATGATCACCGCGACCAGACCGTGGGCCCACCACACCAGCAACAATCCCGACACCGCCGTTATCCCGTAGAGGATGGGCTCGGAGGTGGCCTTGAGCTCCGGGATCAGCGCCAGTGCGGAGATGCCGGCGATGAGCCCGAGCAGCCATCCGCTGGCGGCCCACGGTGCCGCCTGGGAGCGCATGATCCGATCCCAGCGCAGCGCAGTCGACAGGACCAGGAGCACGGCCAGCGATGCCATCGGGACGAAGAAATCCGGATTGGTGAACAGTTGGGTACCGTCGGGCAGCGGGCTGCGCACCGCCTGGTAGCCGATGATGATCAGGACCACCCAGGCCACTGCCGAGGCGCGGCGAAGCAGCGACGACCGGAATCGTGCCATCGCCTCGTGGACGCTCGTGCTCACGCTCTCGCTAGTCATGGGAAATGGGCCTGTGATAGGTATTCTCGGCGTTTCCCCGGGTCTGATCGAGGATTGTTATTGGCACTGCGCTCATTTCTTGACGGAGCGCTCTTCGCCGAGGTGTACGGCGACAGGGCCCCGAACGTCCTCGCTCTGCACGGTTGGGGCAGGCGCGGCAACGATTTCGCCAGGGTCCTCGAAGGGTTGTCCGGCATCGCTCCCGACCTCCCAGGTTTCGGAGCCTCACCCGCTCCGGATGAGGTGATCGGCGCCGAGGCCTATGCCGACATTGTGTCCGAAATCCTCGACTCATTCGATAGGCCCCCCGTCCTCGTCGGTCATTCGTTCGGTGGCCGGATCGCGGTTTGCCTGGCCGCGAGACACCCCGACCGGGTGGGCAGCCTGGTCCTGTCCGGCGTCCCGTTGATCCGTCTCCACACGGGGCGACGGCCCCCGCCCACGTATCGGGCTATCCGGTGGCTGAACCGGGTCGGTCTGATATCGGACGAGCGGCTGGAGAGGGAGAAGCGAAACCGGGGGTCTGAGGACTACCGCACCGCCAGCGGGATGATGCGCGACATCCTGGTCAAGGTGGTCAACGAGAGCTACGAGAGCCAACTGGGCCGCCTGACCGGCCACGTCCATCTCCTCTGGGGCGCCGACGACTCCGACGTCCCGGTGTCGGTGGCCGAGGCCGCCGATGCCCTCATCGCCGACTCCACTCTCGAAGTCCTGCCGGGTGTGGGTCATTTCCTCCCGATCCAGGCTCCCGATGCGCTGCGCGCCGCGATCGAGAAGGCATCGCGGTGATCTGGCTGCTCGCTGTGTCTTGTGCAGCCGCCACGATTCCCGCCGGGCTCCGCTGGCTCCGCGTGGCCCAGCGAGAGCACTACCTGCCTGGTGAGGTCTCCAGATTCGCCGCCAGATGGTGGCTGAGCAGCCCTCTCGACATCGCCCTCGCCCTGGTGGCACTGACTGGAGTGGTGATGTCCGAGTCCGACCTCAGATGGGGCTTCCTGGTCGCCGCAGCCCAGGTCGGCCCGATCGGTCTCTCGTTGAAGGGCAGGACCTCTCCGTTGGCGTGGACCAACCGTCTTCGAAGGCTCGCCGTCGTCTCGGGGTCGGCTCTCTTCGCCGCATACCTCGGAGGGGCACTGCTCGGGGAGCCGTTGATGGTCGTCATCCCGCTCGCCCTCTCGTTCGCGGTGCTGGATCTGGCCCTGCTCGCCCTCGCTCCCTACGAGCGCCGCTCCGGCGCAGAATGGGTGGAGAAGGCAACGGCCCGACTGCGGGCGATCGACCCCGAGGTGGTGGCGATCACCGGGTCCTACGGCAAGACCACGACGAAGAACTACGTCTCCCATCTCCTCGCCGGCTCCCGGCGGGTAGTGGCCAGCCCGGCCTCCTTCAACAACCGGATGGGTCTGGCCCGGGCCATCAACGAGAACCTCACCCCGAGCACGGAAGTGTTCGTGGCGGAGATGGGCACCTACGGACCCGGCGAGATCGCCGAGATGTGCGAGTGGATACCACCGAAGGTGGCGGCGTTGGTGGCCATCGGCCCGGTGCACCTGGAGAGGTTCCGCACGCTCGAGAACATCGTGGCGTCGAAGGCGGAGATCCTCGACCGCGCCGCAGTGGGCGTCATCTGCGTCGATCACCCGCTCCTGGCGGACCTGGCGCGGGAGCGGGCGGAGTCCATGGACGTCATCGAGGTCTCCGCCGGCAAAGGGGTGGTGGTGGCAGGCGAGCGCGTGGCCGAGACCCCCGACGGTGTCTTCGGGGCGAACCTGGCGGTGGCCCTGGGCATCTGTAGGGCACTGGGGCTCGGTCTCGCCGAGGTGCTCCCCAGACTGGCCGACCTGCCCACCGCCGAGCACCGTCAGTCGATCTCCACTGCGGCTTCCGGTTTCACCATCGTCGACGACACCTTCAACTCCAACCCCGAAGGGGCGCGGATTGCGATCGACACCCTCACCACTCTCGGCGAGGGAGGCACCACGGCCGTCATCACCCCGGGCATGGTCGAGTTGGGGCCGGTCCAACACGATGAGAACCGGGCGTTCGCCGCGACCGCCGCCGAGCGTGTCGATCACCTGGTCATCGTGGGCAGGACCAACCGGCGGGCGCTTCTCGAAGGTTCCGCCAACGGCAGGGCATCGGTTACCGTCGTCGATTCGCGGGACGAGGCCGTCGAGTGGGTCCGGGCGCACCTCGGTCCCGGCGACGCCGTCCTCTACGAGAACGACCTCCCGGATCACTACCCATGAGCACAGGCAGGAAATGACCAGATCAGCAGTCGTATTCGGCGGTCCCTCCGACGAGCACGACATCTCCATCCTGACCGGGCTACAGGTGGCACGGGCGCTCGAGGACATCGAAGCCATCTACTGGTCGAAGTCGGGGGAGTGGTATTCGGTGGACCCCACGCTCGAAGCCGCCGACTTCGTCGAGGGAGCCCCGCGCAAGTCGAAGCCGATCGGGTTCGTCGCCTCACCCGGGCAGGGGTTCGTGCACAAGAAGAAGCCGATGGATCTCGAGGCGGTCCTCATCGCCTGTCACGGTGGCCCCGGGGAAGACGGGACCTTGCAGGGGATGCTCGATCTCGCCGGGCTCCGTTACACCGGTCCCGGGCAGGCGGCTTCGGCCCTCGGCATGGACAAGCTCGCTTTCGGTGCCGCGATGGCGGCCGCCGGGCTGCCCACATTGCCACGGACGCTCGTCCAGACCGGAGAGGAACACGCTCCCGACTTCGGCGGCCCGTTCATCGCCAAACCGCGCTTCGGCGGGTCGTCGATCGGCATCGAGGTGGCCGAGGACTGGGCCACGGTTCGGGCCTTGAAGTCGTCGTCGCACTTCTTCGACCAGGGAGCGGTGGTCGAGCCATTCCTGGGCGGCTCCCGCGATCTGCAGGTTGCGGTCCGGACCCACCCGCAGTGGGAGCTGTCGGCGGTGGAGGCCCCGGCGCGCTCAGGTGAGGGCATCTACAGCTACGACCAGAAGTACCTCGCCTGGAGTGGCGAGGTGCGCGGGGGCAGGGAGCTTCCGGCGACCCTCGACGACGCCACCGCCAAGGGGATCACCGACCTCTCCCGGCGTGTCACCGAGGTCGCCGGTTTGCGCGGCATCGCCCGCATCGACTTCCTCGACAAGGACGGCGAGTTGTACGTGAACGAGGTCAACACCATCCCGGGCTCGATGGCGGTATATCTCTGGATCGACCCACCGATAGAGCGACGTCGGCTCTTCGAGGACATGCTGGCCGAGGCCATTGCCGGTCAGACCCGGGTGTTTTCGACTGCGGGTAGCGACGGCACGGCGCTACGGAGCGCCGGGAACATCGCTTCGAAACTTGGTTAGAGCTCTAGAGGTGCACCACCGGACAGGTGAGGGTCCGGGTGATCCCGTCTACTGCCTGGATGCGGGCGACGACGAGCTTGCCGAGTGAATCGACATCGTCGCTGCTCGCCCTGACGATCACGTCGTAGGGGCCGGTGACGTCGTCGGCGCTGTCCACGCCGGGGATGTTGCGGACTTCCTCTGCTACCACGGCGGCCTT
>CAZYCX010000081.1:5709-9279 GCA_964645875.1 uncultured Acidimicrobiaceae bacterium | reverse complement strand
ACATGGATCAGCTCGTGGATCACCAACCTGGCGAGTCGTTCCCGGTCGCCCCGCATCATATCGGGATCGACGAATACGAACCGACCGTGGGTGACTCCCCTGATCCCCTGGCGCCACAAGCGTCGAAAGAGACGCGAGGCGGGCCAGACATTGATCTGGTCGGGGTCGACCGGAGCGATGCGCACCCGCAAGGCGTCGGTGTCGTAGCCCGCCTCCCTCAGGATGCGTCCCGCGTTCACCCGACGACGACGTTGACCAGGTTTGGCGGCCGGGCGATGATCCGCTTCACCTCTTGGCCGTCGATCCATGTCTGGATCTTCTCCGAGCCCATGGCCAGCTCCGATGCCTGCTCCGAGGTGATGTCCGCCGACACCTCGAGACGGTCCCGGACCTTTCCGTTCACCTGGATCACCAGGGTCACCGTCTCCTCCTTGGCCAGCTCTGCGTCCCAGGCGGGCCACGATTCGTCGGCCAGCATGATCCCGTAACCCCTCTGCTCCCATAGCTCATGGGCCAGATGGGGGGTCATGGGTGACAGCAGCAACAACAACAGCCGCAGGACCTCCTCGTAGGTCTCCTCTCTCGGAGACCCGGACAAGTAGTCGCTCAGCTCATTGGAGAGCACCATCAAGGCGGGAACGGCGGTGTTGAAGTGGAAGCGGTCGATGTCCTCGGTGACTTTGCGCACCGTGCGGTGGGCCACACCCAACATCTCACGGTCGGAGGGGTCCAGCGCCCGGTCAGAGAACTCGTGGTCGTCGGTGGCGATCTTCCACACCCGATCCAGGAATCGTCGGGTCCCGTCGACTCCGTTCTCGTTCCAGGCCGCATCGTCGGTGGGCGGACCCATGAACAGGTGATACAGGCGCAGGGCGTCGGCTCCATGTGAGGCGAAGAGGTCGACGGGGTCGACCACATTTCCCTTCGACTTCGACATCTTGGCCCCATCGAGGGTGATCATCCCTTGGGTGAACAGCCGTGAGAACGGCTCCTCGACACTGGACAATCCCATGTCGTAGAGCACTTTGGTGATGAACCGGGCGTAGAGCAGGTGCAGGATGGCATGCTCGATGCCACCGATGTACTGGTCCAGTGGCATCCAGTAGGCGGGTTTGTCGGGATCGAAGATCGCCTCCGAATTGTCGGCGTCGGCGTAGCGGTAGAAGTACCACGAGGAGTCGACGAAGGTGTCCATCGTGTCGGTCTCTCGCTGCGCCGGGCCGTCGCATTCGGGGCACGTCGTATTGACGAAGTCTTCGTCCGCGGCGAGCGGGGAACGTCCCTTGGGCAGATAGTCCTCGATGTCGGGCAGTACAACCGGCAGCTCGTCCTCTGGGACCGGCACCATCCCGCACTTCTCGCAGCTGATCATGGGGATGGGACAGCCCCAGTAGCGCTGCCGGGAGATCAGCCAGTCGCGCAGGCGATACTGGACGGTGGCCTCGCCTATCCCGAGGTCCACCAGCCATTCGGTGATCTTCTCGATGGCGTCGACCCGGTTGAGGCCATCGAGGAAGTCGGAGTTGATGGTGGGCCCGTCGCCGACGTAGGCCTCCTCGTCCCAGTCGTCGGGTGGCTGGACGGTGCGGATGATGTCGATGCCGTATTTGGTGGCGAAGTCCCAGTCACGTTGGTCCTGGCCGGGAACCGCCATGATCGCACCGGTGCCGTATCCCATCAGGACGTAGTCGGCGATGTATATGGGGACCCGCTGATCGTTGACCGGGTTGATGGCGTAGGCGCCGGTGAACACCCCGGTCTTCTCGCCTTCGGCCATGCGCTCGATCTCGGTGGCCCGGGACGCCGCTGCGATGTACTCACGTGCCTCGCTCTCGGTCTCGGACCCTGATATCAGGGACTCGACCAGCGGATGCTCGGGGGCGAGCACACAAAAGGTCATCCCGAAGATGGTGTCGGGTCTGGTCGTGAACACCTCGAACGAGCCCCCGCCATCGACCTCGATGTCGAAGCTGGCCCCTTCGGAGCGGCCGATCCAATTGCGTTGCATCGTCCGCACCCGCTCGGGCCAATGCTCCAGTTTCTCGATGTCCTCCAGGAGCCGGTCGGCGTACTCGGTGATCTTGAAGAACCACTGGGCCAGGTTCTTGCGCACCACCGGGGTGTCGCAACGCTCGCACAGCCCGTCGATCACTTGCTCGTTGGCGAGCACCGTCTGATCCTTTGGGCACCAGTTGACCGGAGCCTCCGCCTTGTAGGCGAGACCCTGCTTATAGAGCTCTATGAACAGCCATTGGTCCCACCGGTAGAACGAGGGCTGATGGGATGCCAGCTCGCGGTCCCAGTCGTACATCGACCCGAGCTGTTGGATCTGGGTCCGCATGGTGTCGATATTGGTCTCGGTGCTGATCCGGGGATGGATGCCGTCCCGGATGGCGGCGTTCTCGGCGTTGAGACCGAAACTGTCCCATCCCATCGGGGAGAGGACGTTGAAACCCTGCATCCTCTTGTACCGGGTCAGCAGGTCGCCGTAGGTGTAGTTGCGCACGTGACCCTGGTGGATGGCCCCTGAGGGATAGGGATACATGCACACGTTGTAGAACTTTGGCTTCGAAGTGTCTTCGCTGACGTAGAAGACACGCTCGCTCTCCCAACGCTTCTGCCAACGGGCTTCGATCGCTTTGTGGTCGTAGGACATCTGAACCAGAAGGGTAATTGCTGCTGCCATGATGGGCAGACCACTAAATCAGGAGAAACCCCATGACAATCGAACGAGTTGGAGTCATCGGCGGCGGGTTGATGGGGTCTGGCATAGCCGAAGTCTGCGCCGGTGCCGGCGGCGATGTGATCGTCCACGAGATCGACGCCGCCACGGCCGAGGCGGCCCTGGGTCGCGTCGAGAGGTCGCTGGCCCGAGCGGTCGAGCGAGGGAAGCTGGAGGACTCCGCACGCGACGACATCCTGGGTCGGATCACGGTGACGACCGAACTGGAGAGACAGTCGGATCGCCAGCTCGTCATCGAGGCCGCCACCGAGAACGAGCAGCTCAAGAAGGAGATCTTCTCCGCTCTCGACGACCTGACCCCCGAGGACACCATCCTCGCCTCCAACACCTCGTCGATCCCGATCACCAGACTGGCCGCGGCCACAGGAAGGGCGGAGAAGGTGGTCGGCCTCCACTTCTTCAACCCGGTGCCGGTGATGGCACTGGTCGAGCTGGTGACGACCGTGAAGACGGCCGACGCCACGGCGGCGACGGCCCGCGGCTATGCCGAGAGCCTGGGAAAGACGGTCGTCCACGCCAAAGATCGGGCCGGGTTCGTGGTGAACATGCTGCTCGTGCCCTACATGCTGTCGGCGATCCGGATGTACGAGTCGGGGGTGGCCAGCGCCGAGGACATCGACACCGGAATGCGTCTCGGCGCCAACCACCCCATGGGCCCGCTCGAGCTGACCGACTTCGTCGGCCTGGACACCACCAAGTTCGTCGCCGACGTCCTCTTCGAGGAGTTCAAGGAGCCCTTCTATGCCTCGCCGCCTTTGCTGACCCGGATGGTCGAAGCGGGTCTGCATGGCCGCAAGACCGGCGAGGGCTTCTACAAGTACGACTGA
>CAZYCX010000081.1:0-5609 GCA_964645875.1 uncultured Acidimicrobiaceae bacterium | reverse complement strand
GGCTTCTACAAGTACGACTGACCCTCCGCGACTTCTGAGGGCGCTGGACTTCGCTAAGCGGGGCCTGCAACCCTGGGTTGATCTGCGGGCGCTGGACTTCGCTCAGCGGGGCCTGCAACCCTGGGTTCGCGGTGACCGCCGCTGCGAGCGGATGCCTACCGCCTGGCAGCCCCTTCAGTGCCGAAACGCTCCGAGAGCTCCCGGCCAATCGTCGCCAGCTCTTCTCTCAGCTCCGCGGGGCTCACCACTTCGAATCCGATAGGGATGCTGAGCAGATAGCGCGCCAACCAGCCCATCTCGTCCGCACCGATGATCAGCCGACAAGATTCCTCGTCGATGGGCTCCACCGTGCCGACGGTGGGAGCGATGTACCGTTTCGCCATCTCAGCGTCGGTCTCCAGCATCACCTCGGCGTGGAACCGCCAGGACTCCACGGTTATCCCCCTCTGCACCAGGTCGACCGGGTCCGGCCCCCGACGGGGCGCTGCTCTCATGCCGGTCGCCAACGGATCGGACACCCGGTCGAGACGGAAGGTCCGCCAGTCGTCCCGGTCGAGATCGTACGCCACGAGGTACCAGCGGCGCCCGGTGTGGACCAGACGCACCGGCTCGATGTGCCTCTCTGTGGAGTTTCCCTCGTTGTCGACATAGGCCAACCGGAGCCGCTCGCGCTTGCGGATCGTCGCTGCCACCAGAGCGAGAGTGGCGTGGTCGGCTTCGGTACGTGAGGAGGAGAGTGTGGAGGTGGTGGCGTCGGAGATGTCCTCGAGGCGTGACCGGAGCCGAGCGGGAAGGACGTGCTCCAGTTTGGCCAATGCGGACAAGGAGTGGTCTTCGAGCCCGCCCACGGCCGAGGTAGCCGAGACCCTGAGCCCGAGTGCCACCGCCAGCGCCTCGTCGTCGTCGAGCAGCAGCGGTGGGAGCTTTCCCCCACTCCCGAGCCGGTACCCGCCGCCCGGGCCGGCCACTGCTTCCACCGGGTACCCCAGGTCTCGCAGACGGGCGATGTCCCGTCGAATCGTGCGCGTGGTCACCTCGAGACGACGGGCCAACTCTTCCGCCGTCCAGTCGATCCGACCTTCGAGCAGCCCGAGCAGTTTCAGCAAGCGCTCCGCGGTGTCCATGGGGTCCGATTATGGAGAATTATGCGGACAGATCCTGTCCTGGATCCTTCGTACCTTACTCGAGAGACGACGAAAGAGACCCCTATGTTCATCAACTACGACCTGGCAAAGGCCATCCTCGACGACAGACGCGCCGAGGCTTCCGGGCACTCACTCCGCCGCCGGGCCCAGGCGAAGACCCGACTACTGCCCAAGAGATCCGATCGCGAAGATGCCGAGGTGATCGAGCTCGTGTTCGGCAAGCAGTGCGACCAGATCGGAGCCTGACGATGGTCTGGACCTACACCACCGAGACGGGGGCAGGCCCCATGGAGTGTGTGCCCTTGACCCCCGATCGATTCGGTGACATGGAAACGGTATTCGGGGAGAAGGGAGTGGCGCGCAGATGCTTCTGCATGTACTGGCGACGGCCGAAGGGTGGATTCGGAGACGACCGGGACAATCGCGATCGGTTCACCGACATCGTGGACGAAGGTCCCTCACCAGGCCTCCTGGGCTATGTCGAAGGGGATCCACGCGGTTGGGTGCAGGTGGGTCCCCGGGCCGACTTCCCCACCTTGGGCCGTTCCCGGCTCCTCAAGCCGGTCGACGAGGTCGAGCCGTGGAGCATCAACTGCTTCGTCGTCCGCACTGGAGAGCGGCGCCAGGGCATCGGAAAGGGTCTGCTGGCCGCGGCGATCGAGTACGCCAAGACCCAGGGCGCGCGGGTCATCGAGGCCTATCCGGTCGACGGGTCGCGGGCGTCGGCGGTCGACTACTTCACCGGCACCCTGCCCATGTTCGCCGACCACGGCTTCGTCGAGATCGTTCGACGCAACGACACCCGGCCGATCGTGAGGCTCACCGTCTGACGGCACCTCTCGGGTCCGGTTAGGTTTGAGGCGGTGAGCGGACCCATCGACGAGCTCGACAGAGGTACTTCGAATCGGGGCTTGAGCGCGATCGAAGTCCGGGAGGGCCGGACCACCAACATCGGCCGGCTCGGCATCATCCGGGTCCTGCCCACCAAGAACCGCCGCACCATCGGCCCCTGGTGCTTCGTGGACCTGATGCAGGCAGATGACGTGGACCGTCCCCCACCACTCGAGATCGGGCCCCATCCCCACATCGGGCTCTCCACCGTCACATGGCTGTTCACCGGGTCTGCCTTGCACAGCGACTCGCTCGGAACCGAGCAGCTGATCGAGCCCGGCCAGCTCAACATGATGACCGCCGGACATGGAGTCGCCCACGCCGAAGAGGGTGTCGACACCGAAACGACCTGGGAGAGCAGCGGCACCATGGGTGTCCAGATGTGGCTGGCCCAGACCGAAGCCACCCGTCACGGTTCGTCCGCTTTCCAGCATGTCGCTGAGCTTCCCGAGGTCACGATCGGGCCCAGCCGGGCGCAGGTGCTCATCGGCGAGATGGGCGACGTCCGCTCCGAAGCCGAGTTCGCCCATCCCACCATCGGGCTCGACGTCAGCCTGGGGGGTCAGACCGCCATTCCCGTCGACGTCGAGCACGAGCACGCGGTGGTGCCCATCGACCGACCAGTGAGAGTCGGGGAAGACATCGTCGACCCTGGTTCCCTCGCCATCGTCTCAGCCGGGAGGGAGGAACTGCTGGTCAGTTCCCGGAGCGATCCGGCGCGGGTAATGGTTCTGGGTGGGGAACCGCTCGGCGACCGGGTGAAGATGTGGTGGAACTTCGTGGCCCGCACCACAGACGAGCTCACCGAGGCCTGGCGTGACTGGCAGACTGGCAACGAGGACCGGTTCGCGTCGGTGCCCTCCGGGCTGGAGCGGATCGAGGCTCCGACTCCGCCGTGGATTCGGGAGTCCGGATAGCTCCGGGAGTCAGTCCGTCTCCCTGAGCACCGCCACGTCGAAGACGGCATCGAGGTCAGACAGCTCTTTTCGGACCGCGTCGTTGAAATCGCCATGGACGTGCATGACCGCCTTGGCGGCATGCGCCCCTTCGAAGATGTGGTTCTCCATGTGCTCGACGTTGATGTCGGCACCTCTGAGGACGGCGAAGACCCGGCTGAGCACTCCGACCTGGTCGACATGTCGGATCCCCACGACGGTGGTGTGCGCCATCGGCTCGGCGAGGTTCACCGCGTTCTTGACCGATCCGTCGCAGTAGTTGTCGATCACCTTGATCACCTGGCGGGCGATCGCCTCCTGGGCCTGCTCCGTGGATGCGCCTATGTGATGGGTCCCGTACACCCGGGGATGCTTGGCCAGAGCCGAATCGTATGTGGCTTCCCCGGAATCCGGCTCGTCGGGAAACACGTCCAGGGCCGCCCACAAGTTCTTGTCTTCGAGGGCCGCGAGCAGGTCCGCCGCCACCACGACGTCTCCACGCGAGGTGTTGATCAGACACGCCCCTTCTTTCATCGATCCGAGAAACTCACGGTCCACCATCCCCAGGGTGTCATCTGTCGACGGGACGTGGATGCTGACCACGTCGCATTCGGGCAGCATCGTCTCGAGGTCCGGGTACAACTTCACTCTGAGATCGGCCAGTTGCTGTCTCACCGCAAGGCTTCGGTCGTCGCGTTGGATACCCGCAAGCTTCATGCCGAATGCACGCGCCCTGGTGGCGACCTCGAGCCCAATCGAGCCGAGCCCGATGATCCCGAGACGTCGACCCATCAGCCCGCGCGCCTTGGCGAACTCGGACTTGCGCCAGTTCTCATCCCTGAGCTCGGCCACGTTGTCGGGGATCCTGCGGTCCAGCGCCAACATCAACCCCATCGTCAGCTCGGCGACGGCGACCGAGTTCTTCCCGGGTATGTTGCAAACGTAGACACCGCGCGCCGATGCGGCGTCGACGTCGATGGTGTTGGTTCCCGCGCCCGCCCTGACGATGAGGCCGACGTGGGGGCCGGCTTCGATCGCTTCCCGGGTGACCTCGGTCGAACGGACCACGAGCACTTCGGTGTCGGCTATCGCCCCGGGGAGGTCGTCTACTCCCAGATGCGGCTCGTAGCGGACGTCATGTCCGCGCCTGTTCAGTCTCTCGAGCTGCTTGTCGGGAAATTTGTCGGCTACGAGAACTCGCATCTCGTCCGTCCAACCTAGCCCGATCCGCTGGTGGTGGCGTTACCCGCCACTGACGGCATGCAGCACCCTGATCTCCGAGCCCGGTTGAACGCCGGTGTGCAGGTCGGCCTGTTCGCCATCGACGAAGACCGAGACATGAGGGCGGACCTGTCGCTTCTCATCGAGGATGTGATTACCCAGACCGGGGAAGCGGACAAACAGGTCGTCGAAGGCTGCCCCCACGGTTTCACCGGTCACGCCGTGAACCAGGTCGACCCCGGCGGTCTCGGACAGCATTCGCGGCAGCCTGATCGTGGTCATGCGACCAGCGCCACCGCTCCGATCCTCGGGAACGACGGCGAAAGCTCCTCCCACTGCTCGCCGTTGTCACGGGTCAGCCAGAGCTTCCCACCCGTGGTCCCGAAGCAGAACGATCCTTCGCCGTCACCGTCGAAGGCGCCCCGGAGCACACCGGTGAACTGGGGTGCCTCGCTCCAGCCGGCGCCAGACATCTCCCACGAGCCTCCGTCGTCGTCGGAGCGGTAGACCCGGAGCGCTCCGTCGACGGGCACCCGGTTGGCGTCGGCCTCGAGAGGGATGGTGAACAAGCGTCCGCTGCCGGTGTCCCGCCACATGACAAACCCGAAGTTGGCCGGGAGGCCTTCTTCGATCCGCTCCCAGTTGTCACCCCCGTCGCTGGTCCGGTACACGCCGCTGTGGTCCTGGCGCCAGATTCGCCTGGGATCCGCAGGGTCGTGGGCGAGGCAATGTACGCAGTACCCGACCTCGGGTCGGGGGACGTCATCGGGGAGCCCCACCGGCTCCACACCGTCGTTCTTGAGCTCCCATGTCTCACCGCCATCATCCGATCGGAACACCCCTACTGCAGAGATCGCCACCCACTGCGTGTCGCCTGCCACGGTGACCCGGTGGGCGCACAACCCCCCGAAGCCCGGCTCCCATTCGCCGCGGGTCCTGTGCTCGTTCAACCCCGCCACCGGTGCCCATGTGAGCCCGTGATCGTCGGAGGTGAACAGCCCGGCTTGGGCCACCCCGGCCCAAAGCCGATCGCCGTAGGCGTGGAAGGTCCACACCTGCTCCATCTTGCGGCCGCTGTCCTCGGGCCATCCCGGTGGTGACTCGGTTTGATGCCAAGTCTCGAAGTCGTCACTGCGGTGGACGCCCACTCCGAACCAGTTGCTGCCCACGGCGGCGAGATGGGCTCCGTCTGGGGCGGCCCCAAAAGCCGACACCTTCCAACCCGGGAACATCGGGCCCGACACGTCCCAGGACCTTCCTGACTCGTCGAGCAGATATGCACCCTTCTCGGTTCCGACTGCGATCTTCATGGGCGATCCTTTCGTTGTTTTCGCAACATAGTTCCTCCCGGCACACGCCGTTTCGCCCGGCCCCCTGCCGACCCCGGGACCTTCCCTTGCGGTGGCGGGTCACGGCC
>CAZYCX010000080.1:0-9497 GCA_964645875.1 uncultured Acidimicrobiaceae bacterium | reverse complement strand
ACGTCGTCGACCGGGAGGCGCTGATCCTCGACATCTTCGCCCAGCACGCCACCTCAAAGGTGGGTGCCATCCAGGTCGAGCTGGCGCTGCTCAGATACAACCTGCCCCGTCTCCGCGGCAAGGGCACCGAGCTCGCCCAGCAGAGGGCCGGCGTGGGGACGACGATGCGTGGTCCGGGTGAGACGAAGCTCGAAACCGATCGGCGACGGGTCCTGCAGCGCATCTCCAAGCTGGAGAGACAGCTGAAGGAGACCGCCGGTCACCGGGAGACCCAGCGCAGGCAACGGAAACGCACGCAGATCCCACAGGTCTCGATCGTCGGCTACACCAACGCCGGCAAGTCCACCCTGCTCAACGCGCTCACCGATGCCGACACGTTGGTCCAAGACCAGCTGTTCGCCACCCTCGACTCGACGGTGCGTCGTCTCGAGCTGCCGGACAGCCGGGCCATCGTGATCGCCGATACGGTCGGGTTCGTGCGCCGGCTCCCCCACCACCTCGTCGAAGCTTTTCGCTCCACGCTCACCGAGGTGAACCAGTCGGATCTCCTGGTGCATGTGGTGGACGGGACCGACGGGGACCCGGCGGGCCAGATCGAGGCCGTGGAGGAGGTCCTCCTCGAGATCGCAGCGTCCGACGTCCCTCAACTGCTGGTGGTGAACAAGATCGACGCTCTCGATCGCCGCAACATCACTCGTCTGCGGAATCTATGGCCCAGTGCCGTGCTCATCTCTGCGCGCACTGGCGAGGGGCTCGACGAGCTCCAGGCGAAAATCGCCGAGGAATTGTCACGCGACCTGGTGACGCTCTCACTGAGCGTCCCCTACGACCGCGGGGACGTGGTCGCCGCAGCGCACCGTATCGGCGAGGTCATCGAGGAGAAACACGACGAGGCGGGGACGATCCTCGATGTCCGCGTGCCGGAGCGGGCTATGGCACGGTTCAACGACTTCGTGATCGGTTGATCGCGAGGGCGGCACCGACGATCCCGGCGTTGTTCCCCATCTCCGCCGGTACTACCGGCAAACGCTCGGCGAAGGCGTCGGCGTATTTGTCCCAGTGCTTGGTGAGGCCTCCTCCGACCACGATCAAGTCCGGGTTGAACACCGCGTCGACGTGTTCGAGGTATCGGTTGGCTCGCACTCCCCACTCGTCCCAGTCGAGGTCGTCCCTGCGTCTCACCTTCGCCGAGAAGTAGGACTCGGCAGGCACGTGGCCATCGAGCTCGATCTGTCCCAGCTCCAGGTTCGGTACCAGCTCCCCGTCGACGAGCAGCCCCGAGCCGATCCCGGTGCCGAAAGTGATCGTGAGCACGAGACCGTCGACGCCGGCGGCCGCGCCGAAGGCGGCTTCTGCCATTGCGGCGGCGTCGGCATCGTTGATCACCGTCACCTCGTGGCCGGTGGCGGCGCCGAAGAACTCCACGACCCGTTGGCCGATCCAGGACTCGTGGATGTTGTTGGCGGTCTCCACGGTCCCGTCCCGGATAACCGCGGGGAACCCAATGCCCAACGGGCCGTCGTAGTCGTACTCGGCCACCTGGGCGCTGAGTGCCGTGGCGCAGGCGGCGGGGGTGGCCGGCCGGGGGGTGTCGACACGGAGACGATCGGTGACCAGTGAGCCGTCGACCGGGTCGACCAGGGCCGACTTGATCCCTGATCCTCCGATGTCGATTCCCAGATATCTCGTACTCAAACCGGGCGCAGGTTAGGTGCTCGGCCCCGGAAGTAATAGCCTCGACCTACATGAGCAATCGATCCGACATCGCGGTAGTCGGCTTGGCGGTGATGGGGGCCAACCTCGCCCTCAACCTGGCCGATTCGGGCAGCCGGGTGACGGTCTACAACCGCACGACGTCGGTGACCGATGAGTTCATGGCGGGCGTGGCGTCGGGCAAGGACGTAGTCCCCGCGGAGACCTTCGCCGAGATGGTGGCGACACTCAAGACTCCGAGGGTGATCCTGGTCATGGTGAAGGCCGGACCGCCGGTGGACTACGTGATCGAAGATCTCGCCCCGCTCCTCGACGAAGGAGACATCATCATCGACGGGGGGAACTCCCTGTTCACCGACACCGCCAGACGATATGAGACACTGGCCGAACGGGGCATCAGGTTCGTCGGCTCCGGTGTCTCCGGCGGCGAGGAGGGAGCCCGGTATGGACCCTCGATCATGCCTGGGGGAGATCCGGAGGCATGGCCGTTCATCGAAGACATGCTCAAGGGAATCGCCGCCCGGGCCGACGACGGCGCGCCGTGCTGTGAGTGGCTGGGCGAGGGCGGTGCCGGCCATTACGTCAAGATGATCCACAACGGCATCGAATACGGCGACATGCAGGTGATCGCCGAGGCCTACGACCTGATGCGACGTGGTCTCGACATGCCCCCCGCGGAGATCGCCGAGGTCTTCTCGCGATGGAACCAGGGGCGGCTGCGGTCCTATCTCATCGAGATCACCTCCCGGATCCTGGGCACGGTCGTCGACGGCGAGCCGATAGTCGACTGGATCCTCGACGCCGCCGGCCAGAAGGGCACCGGGAAGTGGACGGTGATCGCCTCCATGGAGACCGCCGAGCCGACCACGCTGGTGGCGGAGGCGGTCTACGCCCGCATCGTCAGCTCCGACCCGGTCCGTCGGCAGCGCGCCGCCGAGGTATACGACGAGCCGGTGGGGGCTGTCGGCATCGCCATCGACGACATCGAGTCGGCGTTGTACGCCTCGAAGATCATCTCCTATGCCCAGGGTTTTCGTCTCATGCAGGCGGCGTCTGAAGAGAACGACTGGGGCTTGGACATGGGGACGATCGCATCGATCTGGAGGGCCGGGTGCATCATCAGGGCAGCTTTCCTCGACGACATCACCGCGGCGTACACCTCGGCTCCCGATCTGGCGGATCTCACCGACGCCCCGTTCTTCGTCGATGCCTTGAAGGATGCGCTACCGGCGTGGCGGCGTGTGGTCGCAGCCGCAGTGTCGGCGGGCATCCCGGCCCCCGCCTACGCCAGTGCCCTGGCCTACTTCGACGGGATGCGGTCGAGACGACTCCCCGCCAACCTGATCCAAGCGCAACGCGACTACTTCGGCGCCCACACCTTCGAACGGGTCGACCACGCTCGGGGCGATTTCTTCCACCACCAGTGGGCCGACTGACCGCGAGCCAGAAAACAGCGAACCCCGGGTTGCAGGCCCCGCTCAGCGAAGTCTGGCGCCCCGAGTTCGCGAGAACGGTGTCAGACCGGTGGTGTCCCCGGCACCTCCAACAACGGCTGCTGATGGAACCCGGGGTCGGCGGCGTCGGCCGCGTCGACATGGTCGCGACGAACCCCCATCAGGAACAGGATCGCGTCCAGGTAAGGAACGGACACCGAGGTGTCGGCACGCTCTCTGACCACCTGCTTGGCATTGAAGGCGATCCCGAGCCCGGCCACCGACAACATATCCAGGTCGTTGGCGCCGTCGCCTACGGCCACCACCTGTGCAGGCGAAAACCCCTCCCGGGCTGCGACCTCCTCGAGGAAGGATGCCTTGCGCGGCCCATCGACGAACTCGCCCGCCAACCGACCGGTGAGGACACCGTCCTTGACGTCGAGCGTATTGGACAGCGAGTAGTCGATACCGAGGTCGGCGGCGAGGGCATTGGCGAACCGGGTGAACCCCGCAGAGACGATCGCCGTCTTCATGCCCATCCGCTTCAGGGTGCGGATGAACGTACGCGCCCCCGGCGTCACCGTGATGCGCTTCGCCACCCGGTGCAGGGCGTCCTCACCGATACCGTCGAGCAAGGCCACCCTCTCCCGCAACGACTCCTCGAAGTCGATCTCGCCCCGCAATGCCGCTGCGGTGATCGCAGCGACCTCATCTCCGACTCCAGCCTCCTCGGCGAGGAGGTTGATCACCTCGTTCTCGATCAGAGTCGAATCGACATCCATGATCACCATGCGCTTGGCGCGACGCTCCAGACCCTCCGGCTGGATGGCGATGTCGATGGGACGCTGGGCGGCGGCGGCAATGAGCTGTTCCCTGATCTTGTGGATGTCCCCGCCCGAAACCGCCAGCTCATAGGAGATCACGGGATAGCGCGACAGCCTGAAGATTCGCTCGATGTTCCCGTCGCCGTCGGCGATCGCTCGGGCGACGGCTCCGAAGTCGTCGGGCCCGATACGCTCACCCAGCACCGTCACCACCATCATCGACTCGATCGGGGTCGGGATCGGATCGACAACCTCGAATTCGACCTGGAGTCGCTGTTCCCAGCCGAAGAGGAGCAGATCGCGAATGGTCGCCTTCTGTCCATCGACACCGATCAGCACATTGAGGGTCAGCCGTCCCCGGACCACGATCTGCTCGATGTCGTAGACCTCGGCATTGGTGGCGGTGAGCACGTCCATCAAGCCGGCGGAGATCCCGGGATGATCGGGCCCGTGGACATTGACGAGGATCGTCGATCGATCGGACATACCGCGTTACACGTTAGGTCTCGGCCTGCCGAAGTCCACTTCTGCCTAGCCGGAGACACCGGTAGCATCTGAGCGCTCGATACGTGAGGAATTCTTTGTCTGACAACCCATTTCGGCTGCCGCGCCACGTGACCCCCGTCCACTACGACATCCGGCTCGAACTCGACCTGGAGACGTTCACCTTCGTCGGATCGGTGGGCGTCGACCTCGAGGTGCACGAATCGACCGACACCCTGGCCCTCAACGCGGCCGAGGTGGAGATCAAATCGGTGTCCCTCTCCAACCAGGCGACGATCACCGAGATCACCTACGACGAGGAGATGGAGCGCGTCGTACTATCGCTGGACTCTCCACTGGACCCGGGCTCCTACCGGCTCGACATCGACCACTCCGGGATCATCAACGACCAGCTACGCGGGCTCTACCGCTCGGTCTGCCGTGACGCCGCAGGCCAGGAGCTGCCGCTGGCCACCTCACAGTGCCAATCGACCGATGCTCGTCGCATCTTCCCCTGTTGGGACGAGCCCGACTTCAAAGCGACCTACCAGACCACGATGGTGGTGGTCGAAGGGCTGGAGGCCTACTCGAACACCGCCGAGCTGGACAGGACCCCCCTCGGCGACGGTCGTGTCGAGTTCCGCTTCGACAAGACCATGAAGATGTCGACCTACCTGCTCGCCTTCATCGCAGGGCCCTTCGAAGCCACCGAGCCAAGGATCGTACGGGGCACGCCGATACGGATCATCGTCCCCAAAGGGAACCTTCACCTCACCGACATCGCCATGGAGAACGCGGTCTTCTGCTTCGACTACCTCTCCGACTACTACGGGATCCCTTACCCCGCAGACAAGCTCGATCACATCGCCATCCCCGACTTCGCCGCCGGGGCGATGGAGAACGTCGGCCTGATCACCTACCGCGACGCCTATCTGGTGATCGACCCCGCCAAGGCGAGCCAGAGCGAGCTCCAGAACAGCCTCGACGTCATCGGCCACGAGATCGCCCACCAGTGGTTCGGGAACCTGGTGACGATGGCCTGGTGGGAGGGGGCGTGGCTCAACGAGGCCTTCGCCAGCTTCATGGAGCTCAAGGCCACCGAGGCCATGCGTCCGGAGTGGAAGCGTTGGCTGGCCTTCGCCAACCTGGAGGTGCCCTGGGCGATGGGGACCGACCAACTCAAGTCGACCCGTCCCATCGAGTTCGAGGTGACCGCCCCCGAGGAGGTCGACCAGATGTTCGACGCCATCACCTACGGCAAGGGTTCGGCGGTGCTCCACATGATCGACGAGTTCATCGGCGTGGAGAACTTCCGCCAGGGCGTCGGCAACTACCTGCGCAAGCACGAGTACGGGAACACCGTCACCGGTGATCTCTGGGAGGGTCTCGACGGTGCTTCCGAGTACCCGGTCTCGGACATCATGAACAGCTGGGTCTACCAGCGTGGCTTCCCCCAACTCGACGTACAGGCGGGCGAAGGTGCGGTTCGACTGTCACAACGGCGCTATCTGGTCATCCCCGACGAGACCGACAGCACGATCTGGAAGATTCCGGTGCAACTGAGGGGGGTCGCCGACGGTGAGCCGTTCGACATCAAGTACCTCCTCGAGGAAGACGAAGGCGTCGTCGACATCTCCGGATCGATCGACTGGGTTGTCGCCAACGCCGGCGGCCACGGCTTCTACCGGACCAGCTACTCGGACGACCTGTTCGACTCGCTCCTCGACCACGTCGACGCGCTCGGAGACATAGAGCGCTACACGCTGGTCTCCGACACGCTCGGTTTCGTGCGCAACGGCCAGTTGTCGACGACCAACTTCCTCGACCTGGTGGCCCAGTTCGTCGAGGAGGAGGAACAGGCGATCTGGTCGGTGATCACCGGCGGCTTGGGGCTCATCGAGCACCATGCACTCGAGGAGGGGGCCCGGGCTCCCTTCGAGGAATTCGTGTCAGCCCTGGTCAGCCCGGCCCTGCAGCGTCTCGGCTGGGAGATCAGGGAGTCGGACACCGACCTCCAGCGGAAGCTGCGCGGCGACCTCATCGCCACGATGGGCAACCTGGCCCGCGACGATGACACCATCGAGCGGTGCCGCTCGCTGGTGGCCGACCTCCTTGCCGGGGAGATCGTCGACCCGGAGGTGGCGACCGCCGCCTTGGCGGTGTACGCCCGCAACGGCGGGGCAGAGGAATACGAGACTCTTTGGAGGGTCTACGAGGAGTCCACCACTCCCCTCGACCAGGTTCGTTATCTGCGCTCGGCTGCCACGGTCGCCACCGAGCCTGAAGCCTTGACGACACTCGACCGCGTCGTGGAAGGAGGCTGTCGCACCCAGGATGGCTTTTGGGTCTTCGCCCGCCTCCTCGCGGGCAAGGCCGGCCCCGCGGTCTGGGAACGGGCCCGGGAACGATGGGAGGACGTGCTGGCTGCCATGCCGGGCATGACCCGGACCAGGGTGGCCGAGGGGATCTCCGCACTCTCCCAGCCAGAAGTCGCCGCCAGCGTCCGCAGCCACTTCGCCGAACATCCCGTGCCCGAAGCAGCGCGCTCGATAGAGCAGAACCTGGAGAAGCTCGACGCCAACATCGCCCTCCGCGAGCGGGAGACCTCTGCGGTCACGCAGTACTTCTCGTAACGCTTTCCTAATGCTGTAGGGCCGGATATCCGGCCCTACAGCACACAGAAAAGCCCCCGGATTCTCCGGGGGCTTTCTACATCAGCCAGAGCCGGCATACCGGCTCTGGTGCATTAGGAAGTCGAAGTTGTTCGGCGTTACTTGAGCTCGACGGTGGCGCCGGCGCCCTCGAGGGCTTCCTTCGCCTTGTTGGCCGTCTCCTCGTCGACGCCCTCCAGCACCGGGGCCGGGGCACCGTCGACCAAGTCCTTGGCCTCTTTGAGACCGAGGCTGGTGAGACCGCGCACTTCCTTGATCACCTGGATCTTGGCCGATCCGGCTTCGGTGATCACGACGTCGAACTCGTCCTTCTCGACGGCGGCAGCATCGGCACCGTCGCCTCCGGCTGCGGCCGGGGCGGCGGCCATTGCCATCGGGGCGGTTGCGGTGACGTCGAACTTCTCCTCGAAGGCGTCGAGGAACTCGTTCAGCTCGAGGATGGTCATCTCCTCGAAGGCGCTGAGAAGCTCGTCGGTGGTCATCTTCGTCTTTGCCATTTCATTCCTCCTCGGCCTGGTCGGCCGCGGTCTCGGTGGGCTCGCCCGCGGGAAGCGACGCCTCTTCGGCGTCTGCTCCACTCACGAACTCTCCCGACTCTTTCTTGTCCAGAAGCTGAGAGAACATCGATGCCGCGTCCCGGGTGAAGGAACCGAACATCCCCGCTGCCGAGTACAGCGGCGCCTTCGCGGCCCCTGCGATCATGGCGAGCAATACCTCGCGCGGCTCGATCTCGGCGAGCTTGGAGATCTCCTCCGGGGACAGGACGTTCCCGGATAGATAGCCGGCCTTGAGAACGAACACGTCGTGGTCTTTCGAGAAGTCCTTGAGGGCCTTGGCCGTGGCGACGGGGTCGCTGTTGGCGAAAGCCAGCGCGGTGGGCCCGGCGAGATACTCGTCGAGGCCTTCGATCCCGGCGTCGCCGGCAGCCAGCTTGGCCAGGGTCATCTTCACGACCTTGTACTCGGCCCCGCTGTTACGCAGCGCGCTGCGCAGATCCTGAACGGCCTGCACGGAGAGCCCTCGGTATTCGGTGAGGAACACGGCCTCGGCACCTTCGAGTCCTTCTCGGATGTCTTTTACAGCCTGGACCTTTTCTGGTCTTGCCATTGCGTCTCCCTAGAAATCAATCAAGCCCCTCGGCAGAAGGACAAGGGGCTTCGAGAAGCGAACCTGCGCAGGCGGGTTGTCACCCATTGCGTCTCCACGATGTGGGGACACCGGCGGTCTTCGGCCGAGGAATTGGAGTTGCAAGCCGAATTGTAACCGGGTGTTGGCCGTGGGCAATTCGGCTACCTTGACCACTGGTGCACGGATTAATCGAGTCATCTGATGCCACTCTCCACTACGAGACGGCGGGATCGGGGCGGCCGGTCCTCTTCCTCCACGCCGGTGTCGCCGATTCGCGGATATGGGACGCCCAGTTCGAGGCCACCGGAGGTGCCCGGCTGATCAGGTTCGACATGCGCGGTTTCGGACGAAGCAGCCTGGGCTCGGAGAGATTCACCAACCGCGACGACGCTCTCGCCGTTCTCGATCACCTCGAAGTCGAGAGTGCCGTGGTGGTCGGATGCTCGATCGGCGGGAACACGGCGCTGGAGATCGCCGGAACAGACCCCGACCGAATCGAAGGCTTGGTCCTGGTCAGCGCCGACGCTCCGGGTTTCGACCCGGGGATCGACTACCAGTCTCCCGAGTGGCCCGCGGCAATCAAGGCATTCGAATCTGGGAACCTTCGCCGCGTCGCCGAGCTCGACGCCGAGATGTGGCTGGCGGGCGTCGGGCGCTCCACCTCGGATCTCGATCGACGACTGGTCGAGCTCTTCGTCGATATGGACCTGACCGCGCTGGTAACCGAGGCAGATCGTCAACAGCTCGACGTTGGTCAACCCCTCGAGCACCTACCGGAAGTCGAAGCACCCGTGCTGATAGTGGCCGGGGAACGGGACATCCCCCAGATCATTGCCTCGGCCGAGCATCTCGCCGCCGGCTTCGACGTGGATCCGGTGGTGATACCCAACAGCGCCCATCTTCCCCCGATGGACGCTCCCAGGCAGTTCAACGAGGCCCTGGGAAGGTTTTTGACTCCCTGACCGGCTGATTTCCAGATTTTCCCTGGACAGGGGCAAACCGACGCGCGACACTCGACCTTGTTGAAAACAGGGGGTCTCCGTGTGCCGGGCGGGTTCCCTGACCGCCCCCGCCCGAATCCCGGAACCCGAATGAGTGAGGGCCGCGTTCCGCCGACTGATGACGACCAGCCCCTACCCTGGTCCACAGACGAAGTCGTCGGCGACGTGCGGACGGTGGACCTGGCAGCCGAAGCCCTCCCAGCCCACGGATGTACCGGGCGCGGAGATCCCCCTAGTTTCAAC
>CAZYCX010000079.1:0-9683 GCA_964645875.1 uncultured Acidimicrobiaceae bacterium | reverse complement strand
GGGGGACGACCCCCTCGAACCCCCCGCCTGGGTGTCAGCCCGAGACTTGGATTAGGGCCGCGCTCGACCATGTCCGAGTACCAGGACCAAGTACCAGATACCCGAGCGAAGCGAGCTAAGCGGTGACCATCCCCGGATGGAGATGGGTGACGTCGCCCAACTGTCTTAGCGAGAAGGCCCAGCCGGTGCTCACCCGGAAGGTGGTCAGTCGTGACACTCCCGTGTGGGGCTGGCGGAACCGGTCCCACTCCCAGGGCACCGGATCCAGCCCGAGCAGATGGCCGAGGATGACGGCGTTGGTCCCGGCATGGGCCACGATCACCACGCGGCGGTCGGGGTCGTCGACCTTCCAGAGGTGGCGATCACCGGGGCTGGCGGGATGCACCCCGTGGGAGTCCAAGGTCTCGACCAGACCACCGACCACCCGCTGATGGAAGTCCCGGAACGACTCCCCGGTGGGGAGACCGTCCCACATCTCGTCCATGTTGCGGTAGTTCGCCTTCTCGAGAGCGGCCTCGATGATGTCGACCGGCTCGCCATCCCATTCGGGCGGGTTCTGGATCTCTCGCAGCCAGTCGAAGACCTCCCGGTCCCGGCCCAGCTCCGATGCGATCGGCCCGGAGGTCTCGATGGAGCGGCTCATCGGGGATGCCCACAGCTCATCCACCCCCTGCACGGTGGAGAATCGGTGGCCGACTCTCACCGCTTGCTCGCGACCGAGCTCGGTCAGCCCGGGGTCGTTGCGGGCGATTCGGTCGGGAGCCCAGTCGGGCTGGCCATGTCTGACGAGAAACAAGTCCATCGGTCACAAATCTATGCGTTGCGGTTTCGTATGACGTCGCCAATACGATGGGGTCGTGGCCCTCGATGCCCTCGTCGACCATCTGACCGCCAACGCACTTCGCACGGACGGTCCGTTCACCCTGCGCAGCGGGGCCGTCTCCGACTGGTACGTGGACGCCAGGCAGACCACGTTCGACGGAGACGGGGCCCGACGCGTCGGTGAGGCGGTGTTGGGCGTTCTTCGTCCCGAGGTCGATGCGGTAGGAGGGATGACGATGGGTGCCGACCCGATCGCGGTGGCCACCGCCATGACCGCTGCCATCCAGGGGCGCGACCTCAAGGCGTTCTCGATTCGCAAGGAAGAGAAGGACCACGGGACCGGGGGTCGGATAGTCGGGCCGATCGAAACCTCGATGTCGCTGGCGGTGATCGAAGACACCACCACGACGGGTGGGGCTGCCGTGGAAGCGGCTCGCTATCTGCTGGAGCAGGGCTACCGGGTCGTCCAGTCGGTGGTTCTCGTCGACCGGTCCGACGGGAAGGCAGCTGCCAACTTCGCCGGGTTGGGGATCGAGCACATGTCCCTGGTCACGCCGGAGGACCTGGGGGTCAGCCCATGACCGTCGTGGTCCGTCGCTCCGCGCTCAAGATGTGGCTGATGGCCATGGGCGGCATCCCCCTCCTCGTCATCTCCCTCGACGTGCTCACGCAGAGACGCATCACGCGGTGGTTGACCGACCTCATGTTCCGCCCCGAGGACGTCCAGATATTCGAGCCGCGCGACGTCATCTTCGCCTGGGTCATGTTTCTGTTCGGAGCGTTCCTCGTGATCTGGGGCCTCAAGGAGCTGTTCCTCCCCACCAAGGTCGTCGAGTGCCGGGACGACGGCCTCGCCGTTCGCATCCAGGGCCCGCATCGTGGTCCCGCCGTCATCGCCTGGGAGAACATCCGCGATGTGGGGGGAGATGTCATCGACGACGACGGCGACGAGATTCCGCTGCTGGTGGTCACCGTCTTCGATCGGGAAGGGCTGCCTGACAATCCCTGGGGTGCCCGCTGGGTGGAGGAACGCGAGCTCGGGATCATGGCGCAGGACTTCGACGACGATCCCCATCACGTCGCCGAGCGGATCGCCGACTATGCCGTGGACGCGGTGGAACGCAAGAGGCGTGAGACGACCGCCAACCTCTGGAAGGAGGAGTCTTGATGCTGGTCGGCGCCCACACCCCAAACCAGCATCCCCTGGCCGAGGCCGAGTCACGCAACGCCGATCTGGTCCAGATCTTCCTCTCCAACCCCCAAGGATGGAAGAAGCCCATCCCGCGTGTGGACGCCGCGGAGCTGAAGGGCTCCTCGATCCCCATCTATGTGCATGCCCCCTACCTGATCAATGTCTGCGCCGACAACAACCGGGTGAGGATCCCGAGCCGGAAGATTCTCCAGGACACCTGTGACGCCGCTAGCGAGATCGAGGCCGAGGCGGTGATCGTCCACGGCGGCCACGTCACCGGAGACGGCCCCCAGGAGGAGGGCATCGACCGTTGGAGGAAGGCGTTGGAGGCACTCGACACCGGGATGACCGTCCTCATCGAGAACACCGCGGGAGGCGACAAGGCGGTCGCCCGCCGGGTCGAGTGGATCAGACGTCTCTGGGAGGAGATCGGGTCGTTCGGGGTGGGGTTCGTCCTGGACACGTGTCACTCCTGGGCCGGCGGCGAGCCGTTCGAAGGTCTGGTGGAACGGGTCATGGACGCCACCGGTCGAATCGACCTCGTCCATGCCAACGACTCGAAGGATCCCCTCGACTCGCGTCGTGACCGTCACGAGAACCTGGGAAAGGGAGAGATCCCGCCGGAGGACCTGGTCGAGACGATCCGCAGGGCGAACGCGCCGGTGGTGGTCGAGACACCAGGCGGTGCGGAAGAGCAGGCAGCCGACATCGCTTGGATCCGGGCCCGGGTGTCATGAGCATGGCCGCCGGGTCTGCGGGGAGGCGCGCCGAGCGCCGGACCAAGGTGGCCGTACTCTTCGCCGACCGCACCGATCGGGCCCTCGACCTCCTCGAGCTGCTGGAGATGGCATGGCGCGGCACCCGGGGAGAGGTGACCCCGCCCGAGGAGCTCATCGACGACATACTCCTCCTCAGCGAGGGAAACCTCAGACTGTTGATCCGGTGGGCGAGACTGGCGGTCACCGACTGGCGCGACGTGCGCCTGGCCGCCGAAGACGCCCGCTCCGGCGGCTGAGCCGTCCCGGTTCGCCACGCGCCCGCCCGCGGGTAGCCTTCGGAGCAAATGAGCAAGGTAACTGCACCCGGGATCCTGGACCGCAAGGGCGGGCCCAAGATCACGATGGTGACTGCATACGACTATCCGGGAGCCGTGATCGCCGACCGCGCCGGTGTCGACATCGTGCTCGTCGGCGACTCCGTCGCCAACGTCGTCCACGGGATGGAGACGACCCTGGAGATCGGTCTCGACGAGATCGTCCTCCACACCAGGGCCGTCAAGCGGGCGAAGCCCGACGCACTGGTGGTGGCCGACATGCCGTGGCTCAGTTTCCACCTGGGGCCCGAGGATGCGGTGCGCAACGCCGGCCGCCTCGTCCGCGAGGGTGGGGCTGAGGCGGTCAAATTGGAGGGAGGAAGAAAGCGGCTTCCCGTGATCGAGGCCATCCTCGACGCCGAGATCCCCGTGATGGGCCACGTCGGGCTCACTCCCCAGTCGGTCCACGCCATGGGTGGCTTCAAGGTCCAGGGCAAGGTGGTTGCTGTCGCCCGGGAGATGATCGAGGACGCCAAGGCCCTCTCGGATGTCGGGTGCTTCTCGATCGTCATCGAAGGCGTCCCCGACCTCCTCGGTGAGATCATCACCAAGGAGGTCGATGCTCCGACGGTCGGCATCGGTGCCGGCCCCCACACCGACGGTCAGGTTCTGGTTTTCCACGACGTCCTCGGACTGGGATCGGGCCGGTATCCGAAGTTCGTCCGCCAGTACGCCTCGCTCGCCGATGACGCAGTCGCCGCCCTCGAGAAGTTCAAGGCGGATGTCGAGTCCGGCTCGTTCCCGGGCGAAGACGAGAGTTACCACGCCCCGACGGAAGTCGTAGACGAACTGCTCAAAGGGCTCTGAGACTCCTCGCCCTCTCCATGCTGATGGTCGCCGCCTGCGCGGCGGAGCCCGGCATCTTGGATGGATTCGACCGGACCGAGGCCGAGATCGAGGGAAGAGCGCTGACGCTGTTGGTCGCCGACACATCCACACAGCGCAACCAGGGGTTCCGAGGGGTCGATGCCCTGCCGGAGGGAATCGACGGCATGCTCTTCGTCTTCGAGACACCGCGGCCGGCGCCCTTCGTGATGAGTGACACCCTCATTCCCCTGGACATCTGGTGGTTCGATGACGAAGGCATCTTGATCGGCTCGGCTGCGATGACGCCATGTCATTCCGACCCCTGTCCCACCTATGCGTCTCCCGGGCTGGTGAGATGGGCGCTCGAGACCCCGACCGGGGAGATCGAGCTGGCGGCGGGTGACAGGCTCGTGGTCGATCACGATGGGTGACATCGTCCCGACGACTCGTGTGCCCGGATCGCGTCTGACTCCCATCCGAGTAGGGAAAAGGCCCGAGACGGTCTAGCATTTCCAACATATCCGGCGACTCGCGCCGCCGGCCCCTGCTCCACCGAGCTGGTGGGGCCTTCCGTATGGATGTCCACAGGAGGTGTGATGCGCGAATACGAACTGATGACGATTCATCGGCCGGACCTGGCCGAGGACGACGTCGAGTCGAAGATCAACGAGCTCGAGACCTACCTCACCAACAGTGAGGCCGAGGTCACCAAGCGGGACTTGTGGGGGAAGCGACGCTTCGCCTACGAGATCGACCATCTCAGCGAGGGTTACTACTCCGTAGTCTCCTTCCGAGCTGGTGCCGAAGCCGTGGCAGGCGTGGACCGGATGCTCTCACTCGCAGACGAGGTGGTTCGCCACAAGATCGTCCGCACCGGTGAGGAGTGACTGGATTCTGTCCCGGCGAACCGGCATAGTCGGTAGCGGGACTGAGCAGAGGAGAACTCGATGTCAAGCAATATCACTTTGATCGGAAACCTGGTCGACGATCCGGAGCTGCGTTTCACGCCGTCCGGTGTCGCCATGGCGAAGATCCGCATCGCCGTCAATCGGCGTTGGCGGGATCAGTCGGGCGAGTGGCAGGAGAACACCAGCTTCTTCACCGGGACCATTTGGCGTGAGCAGGCCGAGCAGGCCGCCGAATCGCTCCAGAAGGGAGCCCGGGTCATCGTCAACGGACGACTCGAACAGCGGAGCTGGGAGAACGAGCAGGGCGAGAAGCGCTCTGTCGTGGAGGTGCAGGTCGACGAGATCGGGCCGTCCCTTCGTTGGGCGACCGCCACCGTCAACAAGACACAGCGTCAGGACAACTGGTCAGACAACCGGCAGTCGGCCGGCGCCAGCACGCCCTCGGCGCGTGAGGACTATGGGCCCGACGAGGCCCCCTTCTAGGAGGATCTGATGGCTCGTAAGAACAGGAGAACCCCGCGCGTATCGACACGCGGGCGGCGACAGGACTTCCGGCGCGGCAAGCCCAAGCCCTGCACGATCTGTCCCGAGGGCACGGTCGACTGGAAGGACAGCGCATTCCTCCGCAAGTACGTCTCGGATCGGGGCAAGATCCGCGGCCGCCGCGTCACCGGGCTGTGCCCACAGTGCCAGCGCAAGGTGGCGGTGGCGGTCAAGAACGCCCGTGAGATGGCTCTGCTCCCCTACGTGGGTGGGCGATGAAGCTCATCCTCACCGCCGACGTAGACCCGCTGGGAAAGCGCGGCGACGTGGTCGACGTGGCCGACGGGTACGCCCGCAACTTCCTCCTCCCCAAGCAGAAGGCGATCAAGGCCAACGCCGGCGCCCTCGCCCAGGCCGAGGCGATCCGTGAGGCTCGCATCGAGGCAGAGCGGAAGGCCAAGGAGCGAGCCGAGAACATAGCCACCCAGCTGGTGGGTAGCCGGGTGGTCCTCGCCGCCCAGGCGGGTGACGAAGGCCAGCTCTACGGATCGGTGGGCGTGTCCGACATCGTGGAGGGCATCCATCGGTTTACCGGGATCGAGCTGGACAGGGGCCAGATCCACATCGAGAAGCCGATCAGGGCGATCGGGCTCCACGAAATCGAGATCAGGGCCCATCCCGAGGTCGAGTTCCCCCTCACCCTCGACATCATCCCGGCCTAGCGACCCGTCCCCGAACTTTCCTAATGCACCAGGGCCGGATATCCGGCCCTGGGCGCCACAGAAGGGAGACGGCCGACGGATAGTGGCTGTTTTCGCGTTCTAACGTCCCGTTTCGCGCTTCTGACCCAGATACTTCCACCGCGAAAAAGAATCCGGAGGTCGGGAAAATCAATGACCGTCTGGTGTTGGTCCGACGACGCCGTGGGCCTATGTTGCCTTCACTTCCCCCCGCTGCTGGCGGCACGACTTATCCGCCCCGGCGGGGTCTTGCGTGTCGGGACCCAAGATCTGTCGGTGGCGCATGCTCGAATGGAGGACGAGGACATAGATGACCACAGTTGGCGATCAGACCCAGATGCGACCCGGCTATCGGAGCCCGCCTCATTCTCGAGAGGCTGAGGAGTCGGTGATCGGCGCACTCCTCCTCTCCGAGGAGGCGGCCAACGAGGTCATGGACCGTATCCACCCCGAGGACTTCTATGTCCCGGCGCACCAGGCGATCTTCGAGTCGATGCGCGAGCTCTTCGACGCCAATCAGGCGATCGATGCAGTCACGGTCTCCGAGTCGCTGCGTCGACGGGGGGAGCTGGAGAAGGTCGGTGGGGTCCAGTACCTCACCCGTCTCGTCGACATCGTCCCTTCGACCTCGAACGTCACCTATTACGCCGGGATCGTCGAGGAGCACGCCAAGCGTCGTGAGTTGATTCGAGCCGGTGCCGCGGTCACCGACTTCGCCTTCAGCATCGACGACGAGATCTCGAGTGTCCTCGACCGGGCCGAGCAGGCGGTGCTCGGGGTAGCCGAGCGGCGTTCGTCACAGACACTCCTCGAGGTAGGGCCCATGTTCCAGGACGTCCTCGAGCACATCGAGTTGTTGGAACAGCAGGGGAGCGACATCACCGGTCTCGCCACCGGGTTCGTCGACCTCGACAAGAAGCTGGCCGGTCTCCAGCCCTCCAACCTCGTGGTAATTGCTGGAAGACCGGCGATGGGAAAATCGAGCCTGACCATGAACATCGCCACCAATGCCGCCGCCGCCGGTGAGCCGGTGGCCATCTTCTCCCTCGAGATGTCGAAGGAGGAGATCGTCCAGCGCATCCTCTCCTCGGTGGGCAAGGTCGACTCGATGAAGCTGCGCTCGGGTCAGCTCGGGCCGCTCTGGCAGCGGGTGGTCGACGCCGCCGGACGGATGTACAAAGCGCCCATATACATCGACGACTCCCCGGTGGTCACCGTCACCGACATTCGGGCCAAGTGTCGCCGTCTCAAGCGGAAGAAGGGGCTGTCACTCGTCGTCGTCGACTATCTCCAGCTGATGGAGGCCCACGGCCAGGAGAACCGGCAGCAGGAGATCGCCCAGATCTCGAGGAACCTGAAGAACCTGGCCCGCGAGCTCGAAGTCCCGATCATTGCCGTCTCTCAGCTCAACCGCTCCCTCGAGTCGAGGGAAGACAAGCGGCCGCGGCTCTCCGACCTGAGAGAATCAGGTTCGATAGAGCAAGATTCTGACGTCGTGATGTTCGTGTACCGGCACGAGTACTACCACCCCGAGGACCAGGACAAGAAGGGGATCGCCGAGGTGATCGTGGCCAAGCACCGCGCCGGCTCCACCGGTCCGGTGGAGATGACGTTCCAGCCCGAGTTCACCCGCTTCGCCAACCTCGGCCGCGACGTCACCTGAATTCGGACGAGCGGCAGCCAGAGGCTGCCGCAGGGGGGTTCGTCACTTGCCCGGGAAGCCTGTGGACGCTTCCGAGTGGGGACTCAGATGGGCGAGGACTCGCCCTCATTGTGCCGACCGGCGAGCCGTCTCGGGGTCGGGACCCCGGACCAATTCGAGAAAGCGCAGTTTGACTAGTTCCTGCCGAAGTCGCGGTGGGAACGGCTTGCCGTCGGCCCCGTTTGTCCCTGGTACTTGCTACCCAGTTCGGGGGAGCCGTAGGGGAACTCCGCCTCGGTGGTCATCTGATAGAAGCTGATCTGGCCGATCTTCATCCCCGGATAGATTGCGATCGGCAGGGTGGCCACGTTCGACAACTCCAGGGTGATATGGCCCTCGAACCCGGGATCCACGAAGCCTGCAGTCGAGTGAATCAGCAGGCCGAGACGCCCAAGGGACGACTTGCCCTCGAGTCTCGCCACCACGTCACCGCCCAGCTTTACCCGCTCCAGGGTCGACCCGAGGACGAACTCCCCGGGGTGGAGCATGAACGCCTCGTCCCCGACCTCGACCAGCTGGGTCAGATCCTCCTGTGGCGATCGAGGGTCGATCTCGGAGTACTTGTGGTTGACGAACACCCTGAATCCGTCACTCACCCGAAGGTCGACGGAGGAAGGCTGCACGAACGACGGCTCGAAAGGATCGATCTGTATCGACCCGGATTCGATCGCTTCGCGGATGGAGCGGTCGGAGAAGATCACTGATGTTCCAGGTGGTGGGTCACTTGGAGCGGGTGACGGGAATCGAACCCGCGTCTTGAGCTTGGGAAGCTCACGTTCTGCCATTGAACTACACCCGCGCGGGTGGCAAGAGTAGCGCCGACCCGGTGATCGGCACACCGGTCCCCGGCTTCGCTGCCGGTGATCCGGCGTCGGGTCTCACTACCTTTGGCCGAGACGTCGATGGGAGCACCTGTGGAATCCGAGCCGATCCCCGCCTGGTTGACCAGGTGGGGAGACATCGCATGGCGTCTGATCGCCATCGGCGTGGTCGTCTACTTCGGTTTCCGCGCCCTCACCACGATCAGCGTCGTGATTTTGGCCTTCGTAGTGGCGATGTTCCTGGCGGCGGTCCTCTGGAAGCCTTCGATCTGGCTGAGAGAGCGGGGTCTGCCTCCGGCACCCGCCAGCCTCCTCGCCCTGTTGGGGGCGGTCGCCGTGATCGTCGGGATCGTCACCTTGATCGTGCCCCAGGTAGCCGACAACTTCGACACCCTCGCCGATGATGTCGGAGCGTTGGTCTCCACCGGGCGCGACTGGCTCATCAACGGGCCGTTGGGGCTGACCGAAGCCCAGATCAACGAGTACTGGGAGACCTTCACCGAGTGGGTGCAGACCATCGGAGGCAGATCCCTTCTCGGCGGGGCGGCCGCAGTTCTCGAAGTCGTGACTGGCACGGGGCTGGCTGTGGTCATCACGTTCTTCCTGCTCAAGGATGGGAGGGCCCTGGTCGACGGGCTCGAGCGCAGGCTCACGTCGCAGGTCGCCGAGAAGGTCGAGACCGGCTTTCGAGTGGGTCGCAACGCACTATCTCAATACATGGGGGGGATCGCCATCATCGGGCTGTTCGACGCATTTTTCATCGGGCTGGCGCTGTGGTTGGTGGGTGCGCCGCTGGTGTTCCCGCTCGCCGTCATCGTGTTCTTCGGCGCCTATATCCCCCTGGTCGGCGCCTTCGTGTCGGGCTTGCTGGCCGTCGCGGTCGCTTTCGTCAACGGTGGCTTGACCAACGGGCTGATCATCCTGGCCGTAGTGGTAGCAGTGCAGCAGATCGAAGGCGATGTGCTCATGCCAATCGTCTTCGGTCAGACGCTTCGCCTCCATCCGTTGGTGATCCTGTTCGGCGTGACCGCCGGTGGGTTCGCCTTCGGGCTGTTCGGGGCCTTCCTGGCCGTGCCCTTGGTCGCGGTGGCGGTGGCGATCCACGAGGCGGTGGC
>CAZYCX010000078.1:0-9754 GCA_964645875.1 uncultured Acidimicrobiaceae bacterium | reverse complement strand
CAGTTCGAGGTCAACGAGACCTGGATCGGCGCCATCAACTCCAACTACCACGTCGGGGTCGACGGAATCAGCCTGCCTCTCCTGGTCCTGTCCACGTTCGTCATGGTGTTGGCCGTGATCTACTCCTGGAACCACTGGGACGAGCCCAAGAACCCGAAGGCGTTCCTGATCCTGATGATGATCCTGGCCACCGGGATGAACGGCACCTTCGTCGCTCTCGACCTGGTCCTGTTCTTCATCTTCTTCGAGATCGTGCTGCTGCCGATGTACTTCATGATCGGGATCTGGGGAGACAAGTCGCCGCGGAGGATCCCCGGGTTCTCCAAGGTGTATGAGACCCGTCTCTACGCCGCGATCAAGTTCTTCCTGTTCACCCTGTTCGGCTCGGCGTTCATGCTGCTGGGCTTCCTGGCCCTCTATTTCGAGTCGGGCAACCACGGTCCAGAGCGGACCTTCGACATCCCTGCTCTCACCGAGCTCGGCACTGCTGGTGCGTTCACAGGCACGTTCGCCTTCCTCGTGTTCGGCGCGATGTTCCTCGGCTTCGCGGTCAAGGTGCCGATGTGGCCGCTGCACACCTGGCTGCCCGACGCCCATACCGCGGCCCCCACCGTGGGCTCGGTGCTGCTGGCGGCCATCCTCCTGAAGCTGGGCTCTTACGGCTTCATCCGGATCTCGCTGCCGATCCTCCCCGAAGAGGCGGTGAGCTGGGCCCCGTTCATCGCCATCCTGGCGGTGATCGGGATCATCTACGGCTCGCTCGCCTGTCTCGCCCAGACCGATATGAAGCGTCTCATCGCCTTCTCCTCGGTGGGGCACATGGGCTTCGTCATGCTGGGGATCGCCACCATGACCGACATCGGGATCAACGCCGCCATCATCGGCATGGTGGCCCACGGCCTCATCACCGGCCTCCTCTTCTTCCTCGCCGGCTCGATATCGCACCGCTACCACACCCGGGAGATGGCCCGGCTCGGCGGCAACATCAAGCTGATGCCGGTGATGGGGGGGATCCTCGCCTTCACCGCCATGGCATCGCTCGGTCTGCCCGGGCTCGCCGGGTTCTGGGGTGAGTTCATGTCACTCGTGGCTTCCTACAACCCGCTCGAAGGGCTCTCCCTCGGCGTCTTCCGCACCGCGATGGTGCTGGGCGCGGTCGGCACGGTCCTCACCGCCGGATACATGCTGTGGATGCTGCAGCGGGTCAACCTCGGGGAGCCGAGTGACGAGTGGGAAGGCCGGGAGTTCCACGATGTCGACCGTTTCGAGCTGACGGCATGGGTGCCGCTGATGGTGCTCATCGTGGTGATCGGCTTCTACCCCAAAGTGATCTTCGACACCACCACCGACGCGGTCTCCTCGCTGGTCGAGATGGCCTTCGGCGCCGAGACCACGGCCTCTATCTCCACCATGGTCAAGGGCGGCTGAGCAGGTGCCTTACGAGATCGACTTCCTCGCGCTCGCCCCCGAGCTCATCATCGTGGTGACGCTGCTCGGGGTGTTGGCGCTCGATCTCACCCTCGCCCGGCCGCAGAAGTACTGGACGGCAACCGTGTCGGTCGCCGGGTCGGCCCTGGCGCTCCTCCCGCTCGGTCTGCTCGCCATCAACGGCGAGACCATCTCGATGTTCGACGGTTCCTATGTGGTGGACGAGTTCGCTCTCGTTCTCAAGGGGCTGTTCCTCGTCTCCGCCTACATCGTCTTCCTGATGTCACACAACTACATCGAGAGTGACCGCTATTACCAGGGCGAGTACTACTTCCTCCTCCTCACCTCGATCCTGGGCTCGCTGGTGATGGCCTCTGCCCGGGATCTGATCGTCCTCTTCATCGGTCTCGAGATGGTGACCGTGCCGATCTTCCTCCTCGCCGGTTGGCGAAAGGGAGACGTCAAGTCCAACGAGGCTTCCATGAAGTTCTTCATACTCGGAGTCCTGTCCACGGCCATCCTGCTGTACGGCATGTCACTGCTCTTCGGGCTCACCGGCGAGGTCGGGTTTGTCGAGATCGCCGCCGCCACATCCGGCATGTCGGACAATCCCGCCTTGGTGATGGCGATCCTGTTCCTGATCGTGGGCTTCGGGTTCAAGATCTCGGCGGTGCCGTTCCATTTTTGGGCACCGGACACCTACGAGGGCGCTCCCACACCGATCGCCGCCTACCTGTCGGTGAACTCCAAGGCTGCCGGGTTCGTCGCCATGCTCATCGTGATGTACCAGGCGCTGCCCCACGCCTCCGAGGTGTGGGCCCCGGCCCTCTGGCTGCTGGCCGCGCTCTCGATGACCATCGGGAACCTCTCCGCCTTGCGCCAGACCAACATCGTCCGCCTCCTCGCCTACTCCTCGATCGCCCAGGCCGGGTTCATGCTGGTCCCTTTTGCCGCCGCAGCCGTGGCCGGCGCCGACCTGGAGTCTGCCTTCGGGGCGACACTCATCTATCTGGTCATCTATGCGGTGATGAACCTGGGGGCATTCGCAGTGGTGATCGCCGGAGCCCGGAAGACCCGCTCAGGGGACATCGCCCAATGGGCCGGGCTCGCCCGGGTCGATCCCATCCTGGGAGTGCTAACCGCGGCCTTCTTCTTCAGCCTGGCCGGCATCCCTCCACTCGCCGGCTGGTTCGCCAAGTTCGAGATGTTCCGCTCGGTGATGATCGCAGACCCCGGCACCATCTCGTTGGCGGTCATCGCCGCCGTCAACGCGGTGATCGCCCTCTACTACTACGCCCGGGTGGTCCGCAGCGTGTGGCTCGACGATCCGGTTGGGGAGTTCACCGATGCCGAGGAGCCTCCCGTCGGATCACTTCGACTCGCCCTCGGTGTGGCGATGGCGCTGACTCTCGCCATCGGGATCTACCCGACCATGGCCGCCTTCGTCCGCGACGCGGCCCAGGTCCTCGCCACCGGCGGCTGACCGGCCTAGCGGCGGGTGACGCGACTGCGCCGGGCCGCCCGGAACTCCCGGTCGAGAAGCGACCACAGGCTGTGGTCCACCCAGTTGCCCCGGATCAGAAGCTCCTCTCTGAGCACTCCCTCCCGGGTGAACCCGAGTTTCTCCGCCACCCGGTCGGAGGCGTCGTTGCCCACCGCGATGCGCAGCACCACCTTGTGGTATCCGAGCGAGTCGAAGGTTTCTGCGAGCAGGAGCTCGACCGCCTCGGTGCATATTCCGCGACTGGTCTCGTCGGAGCGAACCCAATAACCGATCTCGGCGATCTTGCCCAGCTTCGAGACGGTCCAGAACGAGACGTTGCCGATGTGTCTCCTGGGGTCGTCTTTGGAGCGGACCGAGTAGTCCCAGGCCCGCTCGTCCTTCCACGCCTGCATCGAGTCGCGGATGAAGGCAGTGGTGTCGGATGACGTGTAGTCGAGACGGGCCCAGGGCAGCCATTGGTTGAGGTCAGCCAAAGACACGCGTATCGCCTCGTCGAGGGTGGGGGCGTCACGTTTGGTGAAGCGCTGCAGGATCAACCGCTCGCTCTCCAAACTTGGCCGTGGCACCGGGTCAGCGTACCCATCCGCTTAACCTTCTCAACGGCCATGTGGGACCGACTGAGACTGCTCGATGATCACCCTGAGCCAGGGGACAAGCCGATGGCAGCGGTGCTCGCCCCGCTCTACGAGGACGACCGCGGTGACGTGAGGGTGGTCCTGACCAAGCGCCCCGACACCATGCCCACCCACGCCGGCCACATCTCGTTTCCCGGGGGACGGCCCGAGCCGGGAGACGACGGGCCCGTCGGCACCGCAATCCGGGAGGCCGGCGAGGAAGTCGGCATCGACCCTCATCAAGTCGAGGTGCTCGGCTTCCTTCCCCCGATCGACACGGTGGAGTTCACCCTCCTCGTGGTCCCGGTGGTGGCGAGGATCAGCACCCCTCTCGACCTGGTGCCTTCCGAGCGTGAGGTAGTGAGGATCCACACCCCGCTGCTACGTGACCTAGCCGACGAGTCGAGCTGGTGGCATGTCCCCTGGAACGGCTGGAAAGTCTGGTACTACGACCTCGAAGGGGACACCCTGTGGGGGGCGACCGCCCGCATGGTTCGCCAGATGGTCGGCCTGGACGAATAGCGAATCGCTGTCCCGGGTAAGGCTAGAAGTCAGGTTGTCCGTGACCGTCACTATCCCTGCGTGTCAACGACTTTGGTTCGCCGAGGAGTTGCGGTCCGCGTAGAATCCCAGGTGGGGCAATGTCTTCATCTCCTCTCAAACGACGTGTGCTGATCGGCGGTGCCGTAGCCGCGCTCCTGCTGGTGACAGCAGGGGCGATCTTCGCCATTTCCACCTGGGGTGACGTGAATCGGGTCACCATCGAACGGCCGGACACCGGCTCCTCGGGCGGTCCGGTAGCCGATGACGACGTCGGCTCGAGCGGCGACGAAGCAGCCGACGACGAGTTCGAGTCGGCGGGTCCGGGCTTGCAGGTGTTTCTCCTCGTCGGTTCCGACTCGCGTCTCGATCTCGAGAGCACCGAGGGGTTCGGAGACTTCGAGGGAGACCGGGCCGACGTGGTGATGGTCCTCTTCAAGGACTCGGTGAACACCGGCCTCCTCTCACTACCCCGGGACCTCCTCGTCGAGGACCCGTGTCGCGGCGGGGAGAGCCGGATCGCCGAGATGCTCCAGGGTTGTCCCACCATGAACGGGCCAACCATGCTGACCATCGCCGTGGAGCGCCTCATCGGCAAGTCGGTCGACCACTTCGCCCTGGTCGATCTCGCCGGGTTTCAGGCGGCGGTGGATACTGTGGGCGGATACGAGATCTGCGTGGAGCGGCCGGTGAGGGACCGGAGAGCGAATCTCGAACTCCCCGCCGGATGCACACTCGCCGATGGCCAGCAGACTCTCGCATGGCTGCGGTCGCGACACACCCAGGAGCTCACCGAGAGGGGATGGCGGATCATGCCCGGCGTCAACGACCTGGTTCGCAACGAGCGTCAGCGTGCCTTTCTGGTGGACATCATGACGAGGGTCGCCGACGTGACCAGTCCCCAAGACATGGCCCAGACCGCCCAGGCAGTGGCTCCCTACGTCACCGTTGACTCCGACCTCAGCCTGGTCAGGGCGGTCAATCTCGCTCTCACCATGCGCGGGCTCAGCTCCGGGTCGATCACCGAGATGTCGGTCCCCGTCTACGACGAGACCACGGCGGCGGGTGCGGCGGTGCTCAGGGCATCGACACCGGTCGACGAGATCGTCGCCGAGTTCCTCTCCACCACCGCGGCCGAATGGGACACGGTCCTCGGGCTCGCTCGCTGACGTTCACTGTCGAGTCGCCGTGCTCCCGCCCGGACAAATCGAGACCAGGCGCTTCCCGGTAGTGGGTGAGCGGGCGCCGTCGCCCGACATCGACGAATGGGCGCTGACGGTCAGGGGTCTCGTGGCCAACCCCCACTCCATGAGCATGGCCGAGTACCTGGCGCTGGAACACCGCGATATCACCTTCGACGTCCACTGCGTGACCAGTTGGACCCGACGCGACAGCAGGTTCTCGGGCGTTCCCCTCGCCGAGCTGGTCGCCCCGCTGCCCGCGGCGCGTTTCGTGTCCTTCACGGCCTACTCGGGGCGAGGCCATCACACCTCCCTGCCCGTCGACTACGCCATGTCACATTCGTGGGTGGTCCACGAGCTCGAGGCCGAGCCGCTGACGTCGGAGCACGGGGGCCCGGTGCGGGTGGTCACCCCTGGCAAGTACTTCTACAAGTCGATCAAGTGGCTGAAAGAGGTCGAGCTGGCAGCCGAGGACCGGCTCGGGTGGTGGGAGGTCAACTCCTCATACCACAACAATGCCGACCCTTTCGCCGGTGATGAGCGTTTCACCACCGGCTCGATGCGTCCCCAGCAGGTGGAGCGCTTCAAAGAGACGAAGTCCTTCGACAAGTACCGGGGGAGGGTGATGATCGGCCTCGATCTCCGTGACTGGTCACCCCGGGCGATCGATCTGCAACGTCTCTATCTCAAGAACTGCGACCTGTCCGGCGCCGACCTGGCGGGACGGGATCTGCGGGAGTCCAACCTCAGCCTGAGCAATCTGACGGCGGCCGACCTGGGTGGGGCCGACCTGTCGGGGTCGGACCTCGAGGGGGCCGACTTCACCGAAGCCGACCTGACGGGCGCCGATCTCTCGGGAACCGCATTGTCCGCGACGAGGTTCGATGGCGCCTGAAGGGCTCTCGATCGTCGAGGCTTGGGGTCTGCTCGAAGAGCAGGCCTTCTATCTCCGGTCGCGTGGTGTTAGCCTGGAAAGGCCATGAACAGAGTCTTCGGCACCTGGTGGATCACCGGCTAGCGGACGACTTCCACCTGCCATGATGTCGCCGCCGGGTTCCGGCGGCTTTTTCGTTTGAACTAGGAAACCAGAAGATGACTGAGAAGAAGCGTGTCTTTTCCGGGATGCAGCCGACCGGTCTCGCCCAGTTGGGCAATCTCACCGGTGCTTTCAGCAACTGGGTGGACATGCAAGACGAATACGACACGATCTATTGCGTCGTCGACCTCCATGCCATGTCCGTCCCCTACGACACGAAGGACATGGCTGCCGGACGCGTCCGTCTCGCCAAGATGATCATCGCCGCCGGGGTGGACCCCAAGCGGTCGCTGCTCTACTACCAGTCCGAGGTCCCCCAGCATTCAGAGCTCTACTGGATCATCGGGACCCTCGCCGGTGTCGGCCAACTGCAGAGGATGACGCAGTTCAAGGAGAAGGCGGACAGGTCGGGTCAGAGTTTCGGGCTACTCGCCTATCCGGTCCTTCAGGCCGCTGACATCCTCATCCACAAGGCCCATGCGGTCCCGGTCGGAGACGACCAGACCCAGCACCTCGAACTGACTCGGGATCTCGCCGAGCGCTTCAACAACAAGTTTGGTGAGGTGTTCCCGATCCCGGAGCGGATCACCCCCGAGCTCGGAGCCCGGGTCATGTCTCTACAAGAGCCCACCGCGAAGATGTCCAAGTCCGACCCCAACTCGAAGGCGACGGTGTTTCTCACCGACTCCACCGACCAGATCGTCAAGAAGATCAAGTCGGCCGTCACCGACACCGGCACCGAGGTTGCTTACGACTGGGAGAACAAGCCCGGGATCTCCAACCTGCTCGAGATCTTGTCGTTCTTCTCAGGTCGGACCATCGACGCCCTCGTCGAAGAGTTTCACACGGGCGGCTATGGCAATTTCAAGATGGCGGTCGCGGAGGCAGTGGCCGACGGGGTGAAGCCGATCCGGGAAGCCTACGAGGGCATGTCCGACGAGGAGGTGGCCACGGTGATGTCGGAGAGCGCCGAACGGGCCCGGGTGTCGGCCGACGCCACCCTCGACGACGTACGCGCCGCGGTCGGCCTCTCCTAGCTAACCCATCTGCTCCAGCAGTTCGGCGGGTAACAGGAGGACGAACGCCGAGAGCAGATTCCACCCGGAGTGGAGGAAGATCGCCGGGCCAAGACGCCCCGTGCGTTGGGTGAGGACGGCCAGGAGCACGCCCAGGATGAAGATCGGTGGCAGGAACACCGCCGCCGACAGCCACAGCCGATCGGGGTCGAGACCTGTCAGGTGGACCGCGGCGAAGACCGCCGAGCTCACCACCACGGCGAAGACCTTGCCTCGTGACTCCAGGGCACGGAGGAGGACCCCGCGATACATCAGCTCTTCGGTGAGCGGCCCCAGCACAACGGCGGCGGCGACCAGTGAGACCTGGAGGAGCATCGTGTCGGCACCGGCGATGATCTCCGCCACCTCCTGCCGCGGCGGGCCGTCGGGGAAGATGCGGTCGACGAGAGGAAAGAAGATCAGGCTGAGGACCACCTGGAGCACCAACCCCAACGCGACGTAGAAGAAGTCCCCCCGGTGGATGGTCAGCCCGATCTCGGTGGCATCCTTGGTCCTGGAGAGGATCCAGAACACCCCGAGATTGCCCGCGTACTGGCCCGCCATCGAGAGAACGATCGTCCAGTCCGGGTTGCCCACCGCCAGGGCGACGGCGAAGAACGCCGCTGTGCCAAACAATCCGCCGAGCCAGATCAGGATGAAGTCGAGAACAGACCAGGAACGGGACACGGGACCGCCAGACACCGGATGGGAGACTACTTTCGATCCAGGCGTTACCCTGCGACCCATGTGGCCCATCGCCCGGCTACCCGCTATCCGGGCGATAGACCACTGAGCGCTGGACCAAGGATGGGGTAAATGGAAATCGACATCGGCATCGGCAAGTCGGGTCGTCAGGCTTTCGGCTTCGACGACATCGCGATAGTCCCCTCACGACGCACCCGGGACCCTGACGACGTCGACATCTCCTGGCAGCTCGACGCCTTCAAGTTCGACCTCCCGTTGATGGGCTCGGCTATGGACTCGGCGATCAGCCCCGAGACCGCCGTCGCCATCGGACGGCTCGGGGGGCTCGCCGTCCTCAACCTCGAGGGTCTCTGGACCCGTTACGAGGACCCGATGCCTTACTTCGAGGAGATCGCCGAGCTACCCGACGAGAAGGCCACCCGTCGGATGCAGGAGATCTATCTGGAGCCGGTGCAACCCGACCTCATCGGCCAGAGGGTCGAGGAGATCAAGTCGGAGGGAGTGGTGACCGCGGCCAGCCTCACGCCGCAACGGGTGCGCGACTGGGCGCCCCTGGCCCTCGCGGGAGGGCTCGACATCCTGGTGATCCAGGGAACCGTGGTCTCCGCCGAGCACGTCTCCAGCCGTGAGGAGCCGCTCGATCTCAAGGAGTACATCGCCAACTGCCCGGTCCCGGTGATCGCCGGCGGATGCGCCAGCTATTCCACGGCACTGCATCTGATGCGCACCGGGGCGGTCGGGATCCTGGTGGGGGTGGGCCCCGGCGCGGCCTGCACCACCCGCGGCGTGCTGGGCGTCGGAGTTCCTCAGGCCACCGCAATCGCCGATGCGGCAGGGGCCCGGATCCGGTACCTCGACGAGACCGGGCGATATGTCCATGTCATCGCCGACGGGGGGATGCGCACCGGCGGCGACGTCTCCAAAGCGGTCGCATGCGGCGCCGACGCGGTGATGATCGGCTCTCCTCTCGCTTCGGCTACCGAGGCGCCCGGCAAGGGATACCACTGGGGCATGGCCACCTTCCATCCCACTCTGCCACGGGGGGCCCGTGTTGCCGTCGGCGCCCGCGGCACCCTCCAGGAGATCCTGGTCGGACCGGCCCACGAGAACGACGGGAAGCGCAACCTCTTCGGAGGGTTGCGGATGTCGATGGCCACCACCGGCTACTCCGACGTCAAGGAGTTCCAGAAGGCCGAGGTGATGATCGCCCCCTCTCTGCAGACAGAAGGCAAGGCTCTGCAACGGTCACAAAGAGTCGGCATGGGATGACGACCCCGTGGCCGCTGCCAAAGCTCGGTTCGGGTGCGGTAGCTCCGGCCGACCGGCGTCTGTTTGGCCGGGGGCACACCGTGGTCGTCGACCGTGAGGGTCGTCCCTGATGTCTGGTGAGATCGAGACGCGGGGAGACACCCGGCCAAAGTCGGCCGGCAGTGTGCTGGTCCTCGATTTCGGTGCCCAGTACGCCCAATTGATCGCACGCAGGGTCCGGGAGGCACACGTCCACTCCGAGATCGTCTCCCGCAGCATCACCGCAGACGAGGTGAGGGAGAGACGTCCTCTGGGTCTGATCCTGTCCGGGGGCCCGGCATCGGTGTACGCCGAGGACGCCTACCGGATGGACCCCGCCATCGTTGAACTCGGCATCCCCATCCTCGGTATCTGCTACGGGCATCAGCTCCTGGCGGACATCG
>CAZYCX010000077.1:0-9775 GCA_964645875.1 uncultured Acidimicrobiaceae bacterium | reverse complement strand
GGGGCCACGGCATCGGCCGGTCACTCGTCGACCGGTGTGTCGAGTTCGCCCGACATTCCGAATACTCGAAGATGGTTCTCTGGACCAATGATGTGCTGGTCTCCGCGAGACGGATCTACGAAGCGGTGGGTTTCGAACTCGCCGGGGAGGAACGGCACCACAGCTTCGGGCACGACCTGGTTGGTCAATACTGGGAGCTAGAGCTCTGAGACCGGCACCACGCGAGACGTAAGGGAAAGTGTGTACGGGCTGATTGGAGAGATAGAGGCGGTTGCGGGCAAGGGCGCGGAACTCGCCGAGATCCTCGCCAATGTGGCGCCTATGCCGGGCTGCCTCAACTACATCGTCGCCGTGGACAGCCAGGACCCCGATGTGATCTGGGTCACCGAGCTATGGGAGAGCGCGCAGGCACACGCGGCCTCCCTGGAGCTTCCGTCAGTTCAGGAGGTAATCGCCGCGGGGCGACCACTGATTGCCGGGTTCAGAAGCCACCACGAGTTGTCACCCGTCGGGGGAATCGGGATCGGCTCGCCCTGACGGCGCAATCACACCAGACAAACCGATGGATGCGCGCGGCGGGACGTTCCTGTCACAGCCGGCCTCTACCTTCGGGACATGAGGCCTCTCTGCTCGGTCCCCGACTGCGAGCGGGACCGATCGACCCGTGGTTACTGCGAGATGCACTACCGGAGGGTGCTCAGAAAGACCTGCTGGTGTATGCCCAGGTGATCATTGAGCAGTACGGCGAGGAATTCGAGGTGCTGGCTAGGACGGGTTGACGGCTGGGGGTGTGTCCCCAGACGAGCAAGAGTCCCCCGTTTGAGCAGGAGCTTCCTCGCAGTCCCGAGCGGATTCGAACCGCCGTTTCCGGCTTGAGAGGCCGGCGTCCTAGACCCCTAGACGACGGGACCATATTCAGAGCCCACGCAGTCGGCTCTGGCTCGGGGGGAAGGACTCGAACCCTCAATAACAGGGCCAGAACCTGTCGTGTTACCTATTACACCACCCCCGAACGCGCACACCTATCAGAGAGTGCGGGGTGCTCAGAAGGATAATCGCATCGGGCCCGATCTGTGAAGTCGCCCTCAGACTTTGGCGTCGGCCAATTGGCGGAGCCAGTTGCGGTAGATGACCTTCCCCTCCTCGTTCCAGGAGTGGGTCTCTTTGGGCAACAACTCCTCTTCGACCAGCCGCGGAGGCCGACGGCCCTCGACTTTGGCCGACTCGAGGATCGGCCGGTAGGCCCTCAGCCTCTCCAGCGCCTCCTCGCTGAAGTAGTGCTCCGGGACCGGCGGGTAGTCGTCCCGCTCGCCTAGCCAGTAGCGGCCCAACTCGCGGCGGTACTCCTTGAGCAGGCTGATCAGGTCGTACTCTGGGTGCCCCTGGAAGAAGACATAGAAGTCGTCGTCGTCGACGGCCATGTGCACCCCGGCTTCCTCGCTCTCCAGCACGACGGTCATGCCCACCGACTCGAACTCCTCCCTGGTCACGTCGTACCAGTGGGAATGGGGTGCCTCGACACGCACGTCGAGACCGTCGAGCAGTGGATGATCCTTCAGGATGTAGTGGGAGTAAACCCCCCATCGTTTCTGGGGCAGCCTCGTCCGTCTCAGCCCCCGGTATTTCTGCAGCACCGCGTGAGTCGCCAGGCAACTGCACAGGATCGACCGGGTCGAGGCGGTGGCCCAGTCGAGAACATCCTCGAGACCGCCCCAGAACGTCTCGCGTTCCAGTTCGTCTTGGGCGGGGTTGGCGCCGGTGACGATCAGTGCGTCGAGACCCCGGTCCACCACATCGGAGAAAGTCGTGTAATGCCTCTCCACGTGGGCGCGTGCCTCCACACCGCGATGCTCCGCGGCCACAGTGAACGGGTGCACCGATATGTCGAGATGCTCCGACGCCGCGGCGAGAAGCCGGATGAACTGACGATCAGTGGCCCGGAGGGCGGCATCGGGCATGAGATTGAGGAGACCGACCGAGACCGGAGGCAGCCCACCGGCTCCATCGGGCGACACCACCTGGACTCCCTCGGCCCTCATCGTCTCGAACGCTGGAAGACCGGAATGGGCGACGACTGCCATCAGCCGGCCCTGCGCTCCCCTGTCGTCGCGAAGCGGTCGCTGAGATAGCGGGCCAGATGATCGGTCAGGTCGATGGCGTCGTCTTCGGCCCCATGGATGAACGACGACTTGCGACGGCGCAGGAAGTTGAGCCCGATCCGATAGAGGCCGGGTGACTCGGGGACGATGCCGCCGTCGTGTCTGATCTCGCCTCTGCGGTCGAGGACCGGGATCTCGAGCCACGAGTAGTCCGGGCGGTACCCGGTCGCCCACAGGACGGTCTGTATCTCCCCGTCGCTCAGGTCGATGCCGAGCACGGGATCGTCGTCCACCATGGTGCCGGGGTAGCGCTCCGGGGCAGCCACCTCCCCGTCGAGCCCATGGTCGGTCGCCCACTCGTCGATCTCGTCGAGGAGACGGATCTGCTTGAGGTCGGCCAGGGCGCAGACGTTCCGCAGGGAACCCGAGAAGTGGGCTCTACCGTCGGTGATGGCGCTGAGACGACCCACCAACCTCACCCCTCGTGCCGTCAGGGCGTTGAGGTCGAGGGTCGACCGATCTGGAGTGCCCACCAACTGTGGTGAGGGGACATGACGGGCCCGCACGATGTCGTCGACCTCGTCGTACCTCTCGTCGAACCGGCCCAACCGCTCCATCCACCACTGGATGTCGGGGCCTCGATAGGTCCGGGGCAGACGCACATGCTCACCGACCGCCAGAGTCACGGGACGTCCCGACCGGTGGATCTCGTCGGCGACCTGGATCCCGGTGGCGGAGGCTCCAACCACGAGGACACCTCCATCACCGAGTTGGTTCGGCCGCTTGTAGTCGAGAGCGGTGACCGAGTCGACACCCTCCGGCAGATCAGCTGCCACCGGAGGCAGCTTCGCCAGGTTGAACCCACCGCTGGCGAGCACCACCGAGTCGGCATCCCAGGTCTTCGCGTTGGCTGCCACCTGATAGCGATCACCGTCACGACGGACACTCCGCACTTCGGTGTGGGTCTCCACGGGCGCATCGATCAGTGTGGCGTAGCCGTCGATGAACTCGACCACCTCACCCATGGTCATGAACCCGTAGGGATCGTCACCGTCGTATTCGAAGCCGGGCAGCCGGGTCTGCCAATTGGGAGTGAGGAGCCGCAACGAGTCCCACCTCTCGGTGCGCCAGGTGTTGGCCACCTCCCCCCGCTCCACCACGACATGGTCGACATCGCGCTCCGTCAACAGCTTGCTGACGGAGAGACCGGCGTGCCCGGCCCCGATCACCACGGTCGGTATGCGGATCACGGGACCGGGACTCACCAGGGCCGGCTCAGTTGACGCTGACGGTGACGTTGGTCGGGTTGGTGACGATGTCGAAGACCGCCGAGCGCTTCTGGGACTGGGCGACCAACGCCTCGATCTCCTGTTGGGTGGCGTCGGCGTCGATCTCGTACGCGACCCGGATGCCACTGAACCCGTTCCTCACCTCGGGGTCTCCGCCGAGGATCCCGAGGATGTCCATGTCGCCTTCGATGGTCGCTTTCACCGAGTTGAGCTGGATCTCACGGTTCTGGGCCACCCCCGCCACTCCGGCGGTGAGGCAGCTGGCCAGTCCGACCAGGACGAACTCCACCGGAGTCGCCCCGTGGTCCTCGGAGGCGAACACCTCGGGGTGGTCGGCGGAGAACGTGAAGGTGGTCTTGTGGGTCTGGTCGTCACCGAGCCCGTAGAACTCCTCCACCGTCGACTTGCTGTGGGTGCCCCCGGCCCATTCGTTGGTGGCCCGCCAGGTGAACTGGGCGGCTTCGGGAGCGTCGGAGAGGGCATTCCTCGCATCGAGCAACGCCTGGACGTTGACTCCGTTGCTCACCGGTGGTCGTTGTGTGGTTGTCATTGTTGGTCTCCTTCGTCGATGTCGTCTGCTGGAGACGCCCGACGGTCGCCGGACGTCCTGGGGATACGCCGAATAGGGCATTGGCCCTGGTAGGGCTCCCTGGGTGGTTGGCGTGTGCGACCTACACGGTCGGTGCGACCACCCGGGAGCAGAGACACATGAGCCCGGGTGTCGGTCGAAGCGTGGGACAGTTGTCGTGCGGTGCCATGGGAACTCCTATTCGCTTGACGCGCTCAGAGAGCGCTGCGAGCGGTTCACCGCCGACAGCGAAACTCATCGTCTCAGGCATTGGCACCGATCGAATCGGTTGCCGCGGCTTCACAGGGCCTGTCCCTCCACCGCTCTAGATGAGCGCGTTGTGAAAGCGATAATAGAGCAGGCTTTGGGACAGGAGTCAAGACCCCCGTGCGGTTGTCACGGAGCCGACGGATTCGGTAGGTTCGACCACATGGCCATCACCGACGACCAGCTTCGCCTTCTCGACGAGACCAAAGAGGTGCACATAGAAACCAGCTCCGACCGCGGGGCGACCAAGACCATCATCTGGATCGTCGTCGTGGACGGTCAGGTCTATGTGCGATCGGTCCTAGGTGACTCGGGGCGCTGGTACGAGCGGGCGTTGGCCAACCCGGCGGTGAGCATCCACGTAGACGACCACGCCATCGACTTTCGCGCCGTGCCTGTCGAAGACCCCGGCGAGATCGAAGCCGCCACCCAGGCCCTGCGAGACAAGTATCCACCTGGAGGATCGCTCGATCGAATGACGAGAGACGAAGTCCTCGACACCACACTGCGGCTGGAACCGATCTCCTGAGCTCCAGAGCCGCAGCCTTGACGGCGGCGGCCCGAACCGCTCTACTAAACGATCACATAGACGCGCTCATCAAGAGCGGCGGAGGGACAGGCCCTGTGAAGCCGCGGCAACCGTGTCAACGGTGCCAATGCCTGACCGATGAGCAGCCGAGACGGGTTCTCCCGCTCGCGCACGCTTCGAGAGAGCGCGTGAAAACAGCGAGTGAAAGGAGAAGCGAGGTGGAGCAGTCGATCAACAGACCGTCGGCGCTGCGCGCCCTTGCCCGTCGATGTCGGATGTCCTGACGGACTCCGGTAGACCCCGGACGATCCCCGCATGCAGACATCCGGGCGCGCCTGTGCGCCCTCACATCAGCGGCGCCCCCGGCGCCGGTCTCACCCGGCACAGGGCGACCGAGTCAGGACGATTCACATGACCACTGAAGACACATACGGCTTCGACACCAGGGCCATCCACGCCGGCCAACGCCCCGATCCCGAGACGGGAGCGAGGGCGATGCCGATCTACGCCACGACTTCGTTCGTGTTCGAAGACGTCCAACACGCCGCCGACCTCTTCTCGCTGCAGAACTTCGGCAACATCTACACCCGCCTCTCCAACCCCACCACCGCCGCCTTCGAGGAAAGGGTCGCCTCCCTGGAAGGGGGTCTGGGTGGTCTCGCCACGGCATCGGGAAAGTCGGCACAGCTGACCGCATTGCTGACCATCGCCAAGGAAGGCGATCACATCGTCTCGTCACGAGCCTTGTACGGGGGCACGTTCACCCAGTTCAACGTGAGTGTCCGCCGCATGGGGATCGATGTCACTTTCGTGGACTTCGGTGACCCCGACCAGGTGAAACAGGCCATCACGCCCAAGACCAAAGCCTTGTTCGGCGAGACGATCGGCAACCCCGGAGCCGACATCCTCGACATCGAGCTCTATGCCGGCCTCTCCCACGAGCACGGCGTCCCCCTCATCGTCGACAACACCTTCGCCACCCCATACCTGTGCCGCCCCATCGAATGGGGAGCCGACATAGTGATCCACTCGGCCACCAAGTTCATCGGGGGCCATGGCACTGTGATCGCGGGTGTCATCGTCGAATCCGGTGATTTCCCCTACGACAACGGCAACTTCCCGATCCTCACGGAGCCCTCACCCTCCTATCACGACCTCAACTTCTGGGAGAACTTCCGGGAGTACGGCTATCTGATGCGGGCGCGAGTCGAGGTGATGCGTGACATCGGAGCGGCGATCTCGCCGTTCAACTCGTATCTGCTCCTGCTGGGCCTGGAGACGCTGTCACTGAGGATGCAGCGTCACGTCGAGAACGCCAAGACCGTCGCCCACCACTTGGCCGGACATCCCGACGTGGCGTGGGTTCGCTATCCCATCTTCGACGACAACCGCTGGACCGACCTGGCCCGAAAGTATCTGCCGGAGGGCCCGGGGGCGGTGCTCAGCTTCGGGTTGAAAGGAGGATACGAGGCGGGAGTGCAGTTCATCGAGGGTGTGGAGCTGGCCTCTCATCTGGCCAATGTCGGCGACGCCAAGACCCTGGTCATCCACCCGGCGTCGACCACCCACCAGCAGGTCCCACCAGAGGACCGGGAGCGGATGGGGGTGGGCAACGACATGATCCGCATCTCCGTGGGCATCGAGACGGTGGACGACATCATCAGAGACCTCGACCAGGCATTGGAGAAGACGAGATGACCACGACGACCACGGTCCCGGACGCCACCGCACTGGAGCGGCTCCAGATCATCCAGAACTCCGAATCGGTCGCCCTCGTAGGTGTCTCCGCCAACCCGATCCGCTCGTCGAACTTCGTGGCGTCCTATCTGGTGCGGACGCCGTTCCGCACCTACCCGGTGAACCCGGCATACGACGAGGTGCTGGGATTGCATACCTACGACACCCTCCACGACCTTCCCGAGGCACCGGACATCGTCGACGTGTTCCGCCGCCACGAAGCCATCCCCGAGGTCGTCGACCAGGCCATCGAGGTCGGGGCCAAGGTGGTTTGGCTACAGCTGGGCTTGCGTCACGAAGAGGCGGCGCGGAAGGCCGCGGACGCCGGACTCCTAGTGGTCCAGGACCGCTGCCTGAAGATCGAGCACGCCCGTTTCTCGGGCCGACTCCATCTCGCCGGCTTCAACACCGGGGTCATCTCCTCGAAGCGGAGGAGACCGATCGACTGAAACCTCAGGATGAGGTGACGGGGCGGCCGATAATGGGGCATGTTCGAATTCGTGCTCGGATACGCAGCAGGACAACGCACCGCGGCCCGTGCCGCCTCACTGGCCCGCCACGCCGCCGTCGCCGACGGGACACGGCACACCAATCGCATCGAGGATCTGGAAGAGCGCATCGACCAGCTGGCGCTGATCCTGCGCGGCATGTGGGCTCTGCTCGAGGATGGCGGGGTGACCGCCGAGCAGCTGATGGCGAAGCTGGAGGAGCTCGACATGTCAGACGGTGTCGCCGACGGGAAGATCCGGCGCGGGCCCACAGACTGCCCATCCTGCGACTCGAAGGTCCCCGCCGGGCTGGCCAACTGTCAGTACTGCGGAGCCGAGATCGTCAGAGACGACGACCATCCGCTGGGCCATCTCTGAGAGCTAGTAGGTTCAACTAGGGCACCAGGACCGGCGATGCCATGGCTCGGGCCCTCACGGTGAGCGGCTCGCTCTGGTCGACGAACACCCCGAGCAGCCCGAGTTCGACCTCTCCCTCGATGGTCACGATTAGAGCAGTCGGCTGCACGTCGACCTCCAGGGAGGTGACGTCGACTCCCTGCCAGACTACGGCCGCCTCGGCGAGCCCACGGGACCGGTCGGGCTCCAGGATCACCTCACCGGTGTCCCTGTAGAAGACTTCGTCGATCCCCGACGCTCCGGCGATCGCCGCCGAGTCGGCCACCGCGGCCAGTTCGCGCTGCAGGGCGAGTGCGCGCCAGTAGTCGAGGGCCAACCCGCCAAAGGTGAGCAAGAGGATCGACAGACCGAGAACCCAGATGGTCACCGAGCCCCGGTCGCGAACCGAGGGCGCCAGACTTCGCTGAGCGGGGCCTGGAACCCTGGGTTCGCGGATGGGTGCGCTCATCCCAGGCTCCGGTAGAGGTCGATCGGCTCGGTATGTTCCCCGGTCACCCAGAGCCCGCCGATGGGCCCCCAGGGCGTGTCGATCAGAGGGGTCCACAGTTGCACCGTGACGCTGACCACGGCGCCCCGCTGGAAAGAGCAGGAACCGGCCGGTGTCGGAGCCGGTTCCGCCCCGCACCAGCCGATCCGCACCAGGTGGGGTGGAATCCCGTATGCCGTGGCGTTGGCCATGGCCGTTGACACCCCGGCGTCGTGGCTCAGGTCGAGCACTGCCGTCCGGGCCGCTTCCGCCGCGACTGCTTCGGCCTCGACCCTGCGCTCCGACCACGGCGCGAAACCGATCACGGCCAGTGCTACCGGCAAGAGGAGGACTCCAACCGCCAGAGCCAGCTCCACCGCGGCATGACCCCGATCGCTCACGGTTCCACCACAGCGGATGAGGAGAGGGAGAAGGTGAAATCAGGGGTCAGTGGTGTCCAGGACTCGAACACCGCCGAGGCCGAAGCGACGATGGACCCGTCCGACATCGCGCAGTCGGACACCAACCCGTCGGACATCCGACCTCCGAGCAGGTCCTCCATCACCAGGCGCACGGTGTCCTCACAGGCGGCAACACCTCCGGTCGACCCGGCGCGGGCGCCTTGCTCCAGCGCCGAGCGCACGGCACCCTTCCCGTACTGGACGACGACCAGGTTGGCCAACGCCAGGAACAGGATCAGCGCGAAGGCGGATGCCAGTACGAACTGGACCGAACTGACTCCGCGATCGGCTATCCGCCGATGAGTTGACCGCGAATCCACCCGACCATGTCGACGCCCAGGGCCTGCAAAGCACCCCAGATGACGACGAGCGCGGCGATGGCCAACGCTGCGTTGCCCATCAACTCGGCGGTGTTCAATCCCCGGTCGTCGGTTCGCACGGCCCGGGACCATGCTTTCAATGCCGGCAGCATCTCGCCTCCTTCTATTGCCAGCCAGTGATCAGATACGGGAGCGGAGCAGCGACGAAGAGGATCAGCACCGGAGCGAGGATGGCGATGGTCGGGACGAGCATCGCCGCTCTGCGCTTGGTTGCATTCCTCTTTATCGACTCGCGTCTCGTCTCCCGGACGTCTTCGGACAGTGAAAGGAGGGCACCGGCGAGGTCGGCTCCGCGCTCCTCGGCGGTAGCGAGCAACCGATAGGTCCGGGAGCAGAATGGCTCCGGGGTGAGCTCGGCGACGCGTCTGAAGGCGTCGGCTCCCCGCCACCCGCTGCGGTGCAGTCTCACGGCCTCTCGCAACTCCGCTACCACCTCTCCGGAGCCGCGCTCGATCGTCGTCATCACGGCCTGCATCACCCCACCGCCTGCCCGGACGCGCATGGCCAGCAGCTGGTTGATGGTGTAGATCTCGACCTTCATCGTCTCGCGTCTCGACTCGATCGCTCGCTCGAGCCGCCCTTTGCTTCGAGTCCCGCCGATGACCACGCCGAGGCCCACCAACACTGCTCGGACCCCACCGGAGGCGCCGAGCAAGTGTCCAATCGCCAACGAAGCGACGAGACCCGCGGCTATCGCCCGTAGTTGCATCATCCGGAAGTCTCCGATCGCCTCCGCCTCGGACTTGCCCGGGAACCATCCGGCCTGTCGCAGACGCAGAGCAGTGACCCCCGCACCAGATCTCTCGATCTTGCGACCGACCCAGTCGGCGGCATCGCGCACGATCGGACCGAACACCGAGCTCACCGCACCGGACTGTGCCGGGCGAACGATCGCTGAGAGCGACGGTGAGAGATAGGGGTCGACCCGGGCGCGCAGCCGCTTTGGAGGCGGCAGGACCAGCCGCATCACCATGCCTGCGGCCAGTGCCGTCATCATCGAGGCGAGGACCGCCGCAGAGCTCACGGTCCACCGTCCTCCCCGAAGACACGCGGCTCCACGGGCTGGGCCCCGAG
>CAZYCX010000076.1:494-9944 GCA_964645875.1 uncultured Acidimicrobiaceae bacterium | reverse complement strand
AGCATGGGATCAGATGGAGGTCATGAGGAGGCGGGAGGTCGAGATCATCGCTCGTCGATGATCTCGACCGAACCACCAGCTTTCTCGATCTTCTCGCGTGCCGAAGCGCTGAACGCGTGCGCCTTGACCGTGAGAGCCTTGTCGAGGTCGCCCTCGGCGAGGACCTTCACCCGGCCGCGATGCCGGATCAGGCCGCGCTCGCGCAGCGCCTCGGGTGTCACTTCGCTCCCGGCATCGAAGTCCTCGAACGAGGTGAGGTTGACGATGGCGAACTGCTCCTTGTTGGGGTTCGTGAAGCCCTTCAACTTGGGCAGCCGCATGGCGAGGGGGGTCTGGCCACCCTCAAACCCGGGACGGAGCTTGCTCCGCGCCTTGAGACCCTTGGTGCCACGGCCGGCGGTCTTCCCGCGGCGTCCGCCCTCACCACGACCGACCCGAATCTTCTTCTTCTTCGAGCCCGGCGCCGGGGCGAGGTCGTGCAGTTTCAACTGCTCTTTCTTCTCTTCACTCATCTAGCTCTCCTCCACCTCGACGAGATGGCTGACCTTGGCCAGCATGCCCCGGAGACTTGGGGAATCGACCTGCTCCACCGTCTGGTGGATCCGCTTGAGCCCGAGCCCTTCCACGGTCGCCCTCGTCTTCGGTTTTTCTCCGATGACACTTCTGGTCAGCGTCACCTTGACGATCTTCTGTTTCGTTTTCGCCATCGTCTATCTATCTACTTCGGCTCTGAAGGCGCCGCTCGCAGCGACTCAGTGGTGTTGTAGGCGTGGAGCAGGCCGGGGGGCGTGATGTCCTCCGCCTTCTTCCCGCGCAGACGGGCCACCTCGTCGGGTCGGCGCTGCCCGAGCAGACCGTTCATCGTCGCCTTGGCCACATTGAGATGTGTCGGGGATCCCAGCGACTTGGCCAGGGCGTCCTTGATCCCGGCGGCCTCGAGGATCTGTCGGACCGCACCTCCGGCGATGACACCGGTACCGGGAGCAGCCGGTTTGATCAGGACCTTGGCCGCGTCATGGGTGCCGGTGATTTGATGGACGATGGTCTGACCCGCCATCGGCACCAGCTCCATCGAGCGTCGGGCCTGCTCCATCCCCTTCTGGATGGCGGCGGGGACCTCCTTGGCCTTCCCGTAGCCCATGCCGACCTTGCCGTTGCCGTCACCGACCACCACCAGAGCCGTGAAGCTGAAGCGACGCCCACCCTGGACCACCTTGGCGACCCGGTTGATCTGGATGACTCGCTCGTCGTATTGACTCTGCTCGGAGCCGGGGCGTTGTTGTCTGGCCATGATTAGAACTCCAGTCCTGCCTCCCGCGCCGCGTCGGCGAGGGCCTTCAATCTTCCGTGGTACTTGTAGCCGCCCCTGTCGAATACGACGGTGGTCACACCGGCCTCCTTGGCGCGGTCCGCCACCAGGGAGCCCACTTTGGCCGCGGTCTCGACATCGAGACGGTCAGATCTGAGATCTGGTTCCTGGGATGAGGCGGCGGCGACGGTGACCCCTTCGGTGTCGTCGATCACCTGGGCGTAGATGTACTTGTTGCTGCGGTATACCGAGAGCCGGGGACGCTCGGGAGTGCCGCGCAGCTTCCTGCGCACCCGGGCACGGCGGCGACTGCGGGTATCGCTGCCCGCCATCACTTACCTGCCTTTCCGGCCTTGCGTCGCACGTATTCGCCGACATAGCGAATGCCCTTGCCCTTGTACGGCTCGGGGGGACGGACCTTGCGGATGTTGGCTGCCACCTGACCCACCAGCTCCTTGTCGATCCCGGAGACGACGATCTTGGTCTGCTCGGGCACGTCGAAGTTGATGCCTTCGGGTGCCTCGACCAACACGGGATGGCTGAATCCGACGAGTAACTCGAGGTCCCTGCCGTTCAGGGAGGCGCGGTAACCCACCCCCTGGATCTCCAGCTCTTTCCGGAAGCCGTCGGAGACTCCGACCACCATGTTGTGGAGGAGAGCCCTGCTGAGGCCGTGGAGGGCGCGCGACTCGCGGGAATCGTCGGGCCGAGTGACGGTGACCACGCCTTCGTCGACGTCGAAGCCCATCCGCTCGTGGAAAATGCGGTTCAACTCACCCTTGGAGCCCTTCACCGTCACCGCGCTCCCGTCGATCTTCACATCGACGCCTTCGGGCAGGTCGACCGGCTGGCTTCCAACGCGGCTCATCACCACACCTCACATACGATTTCACCACCGAGTCGGCGCTTGCGCGCCTCACGGTCGGGCATGAGCCCCTGGCTGGTGGAAACGACGGCGACACCAAGACCACCCTGAACACGGGGCAACTCCCTGGCGCCGGCGTAGACACGGTGGCCGGGACGGGACACTCGCTTCAACCCCATGATCACGGGGCGCCGACGTTCGGCGTAGCGGAGCACCAGCTCGAGATCACTGCGATGTCCGTTCTCGGACACCTCGTAGCGGTCGATGAATCCTTCGTCGACCAGGATCTGAGCGATGTTCACCTTCTGCCTGGACGCCGGCATGGTCACGCGTTCGTGACCCACCGCAACCGCGTTGCGGATGCGGGTGAGCATGTCGGCGATGGGATCTGTAGTGACTGTCACCACGAAGCCTTTCTCACACCGGGGAGCTCGCCACGGCTGGCCAGTTCCCGTACACAGATTCGGCACATCCCGAAGTCGCGGATATAGGCGCGGGCCCGGCCGCATCGCTTGCAGCGGTTGTAGCCACGGACCTTGAACTTCGGCTTCTTGTTGGCCTTGGCGATCATTGATTTCTTAGCCATTGATTCTCAACTCCTCAGACTTCGGCCCCGACCCTGCGGAACGGGAATCCGAAGGCGTCGAGCAGGGCTCTACCTGCCTCGTCGGTGTCGGCCGTAGTCACGATCGTGATGTTCATGCCTCGGGTAGTGGTCACCTGGTCGAAGTCGATCTCGGGGAAGATCAACTGCTCCGAGGCGCCGACGCTGTAGTTGCCCCGCCCATCGAACGCCCTCGGGTTGAGCCCGCGGAAGTCGCGGACCCTGGGGATGGCGACGGACAGGAGACGGTCGAAGAACTCCCACATGCGATAGCCGCGCAGCGTCACCGACACCCCGATCGGGGATCCTTGACGCAACTTGAAGTTGGCGATCGACTTGCGGGCCCTGTTGACCCGGGGCTTCTGGCCGGCGATGAGGCCGAGCTCGTCGATGGCCTCATCGATGGCCTTCTTGTCCTGAAGCGCCTCCCCGAGACCCATGTTGAGCACGATCTTCTCGAGGCTGGGCACTTCCATCGGGTTCTCCAGGCCGAGTTGTTCCATGAGCTTGGCGTGGATCTCCTCGTCGTACCTGGCCTTCAGTCGTGGCTTGGTGCTCACAGGTCACCTCCACACTTACGGCAGACACGGTGCTTTTCGCCGTCGTCATCGATCCGGTGGCCGATACGGGTGGGGCCGCACTTCTCACAGACGATCATGACGTTGGAGGCGTCGATCGGCATGTCCTTGTCGATGATCCCGCCCTGCATGGTCTGGCCGGTCGGCTTGGTGTGGCGCTTGGCCGTGTTGACCCCCTCGACCTGCACCTTGTTCTTGGAGGGCAGGACTTTGGAGATGACAGATTCCTTACCGGTGTCCTTGCCGGCAATGACCATCACGGTGTCACCTTTCTTGAGTTTCATGTTGAAACCTCTCACAACACTTCGGGCGCTAGGGAAACAATTCGCATGAACCGCTCGTCGCGGAGCTCGCGGGCCACCGGGCCGAAGATGCGGGTCCCACGGGGCTGGCGGTTGGTGTCGATGATGACGCAGGCGTTGTCGTCGAACCTGATGTAGGTGCCGTCCTGACGCCGCGCCTCCTTCTTGGTGCGCACGACGACGGCCCTGACCACCTCGCCCTTCTTCACCGAGCCCCCGGGCGTGGCCTCCTTGACCGTGCCCACGATGACGTCGCCGATTCCCGCGTAGCGGCGAGACGAGCCGCCGAGCACGCGGATGCAGAGCACCTCGCGGGCACCGGTGTTGTCGGCCACCTTGAGACGGGACTCCTGCTGGATCATCGGGCACGCTCCACGACCTCTATTACCCGCCAGCGCTTCTGCTTGGAGAGCGGCCGGGTCTCCATGATGCGGACCGTGTCGCCGACATGGGCGTCGTTGGTCTCGTCGTGAGCATGGAACTTGGATGAGGTGCGGACGATCTTGTCGTAGCGGGGATGGCGCGTCGAACGGGCGACCTCGACGGTAACCGTCTTGTCCCGACTGTCGGAGACGACCACTCCGACGCGTACCTTCCGGCTGTTCCTGGTTGTGTTGTCAGCCATCAGGCAATCTCCTCGGCGTTGGCTTCGGCCATCTCCCGCTCGCGCAACACGGTGCGGATCCGGGCGATCTCCTTTTTGACGGTCTTGAGGCGGGCGGTGTTGTCGAGCTGGTTGGTGGCCACCTGGAAGCGCAGGTTGAACCGCTCTTCCTTGGCCTCCACCAGGGCATCCATCAACTCGTCGATCGCGAGCTCGCGGAGTTCGTCGATCGTCATGCGTCCTCCCTGGTGACCATGCGCGTCTTGATCGGGAGCTTGTGGCTCGCCTTGCGCATGGCCTCGCGGGCGAGTTCCTCGTCCACACCCGCCAGCTCGAACATGACACGTCCCGGCTTCACCACGGACACCCAGAACTCCGGATTCCCCTTGCCCGAGCCCATGCGGGTCTCGGCAGGCTTCTGGGTCACGGGCTTGTCGGGGAAGATGGTGATCCACACCTTCCCGCCACGCTTGACCGCACGGGTGATGGCGACACGGGCAGACTCGATCTGACGGGCGGTGATCCATCCCGGCTCGAGCGCCTGCAGTCCATACTCACCGAAGTTGACCTTCGTGCCGCCCTTGGCGACGCCGGACATGCGCCCGCGATGCACCTTGCGGTGCTTCGTTCTCTTGGGCATCAACATGACCGGTTACTCCTTGGTTTTCGCGCATCGAATGGCGCGTTTCCAGCGCACTTGATGCGCGAAAACGGGTGGGGGTGGGGGAACGGAGTGCTCACTCTTCCTCCGACTCGCTATCGGCTGTGTCTGCCTCGGGCTCGTCAGCAGCTGCTGGGGTCTCCGTGGCGGACTCTTCCGTGGTCTCGGACTCATCGGCAACCTGTGCCGGGGTCTCCTCGACCACCTTCTCCTCGACGTCTTCGTCGGCGACGTCCTGTTCTTCCCGCGCGCTCTCGTACTGGACCGTGGCCTCCGCTGCGGTGGGACGACGTCCCCCGCCGGCCTCGATCAGTCGGCGACCGCCCTCTTGCTCCCCGGGCTCGACGACCGGGCGCTTGCCGCCTCCGGCCTCGATCAGCCTCGGCTTGGCGTTCTCCACACCTGCCGCCTCCTCGGCGCGGGACTTGAGACTCTTCTGTGTTCGACGTGCGGGACCACCCGTGGCCAGGTCGGCCTCGGCGGCGATGCGCTCCCCGGAGACGGGGCCGGACTCGACCACCTCGCCGCGGTAGACCCAGACCTTGACGCCGATGGCGCCAACGGTGGTCCTGGCCGTCGCAGTCCCGAAATCGATGTCGGCGCGCAACGTGTGCAATGGGACTCGACCCTCGCGGTACCACTCCCGGCGGCCCATGTCGGCCCCGCCGAGACGACCCTTGCACTCGACGCGCACGCCTTCGGCACCCGCCTTGAGCGCCGAGGCGACTGCGCGCTTCATGGCGCGTCGGAAGGCAATCCTGTTCTCGAGCTGATCGGCGATCCCCCGCGCCAGCAGAGTGGCATCGAGATCGGGATCCTTGACCTCGTTGATGTTCAGCTTCACCCGGCTGTCGGTCATCTTCTCGAGGTGGGTGCGGAGCCGCTCTGCCTCGGACCCCTTGCGCCCGATGACGACCCCGGGGCGGGCGGTGTGGACGTCCACGATCAGCCGGTCACGAGTCCGCTCGATGTCGATTCGGGAAACGGCGCCGCGAACCAATTCGTCGCGCAGCCACTCCCTGATCTTCCAATCCTCGTTGACGAAGTCGACGTACTCCTTCGTAGAGAACCACTTCGACTTCCAGTCAGTGGCGACGCCCAAACGGAATGAATAGGGGTGTACCTTCTGACCCATCAGTTCACCTCCTCATTCATATCCACGGCATTGACATCTGACAGCACGATCGTGATGTGGCTGGTGCGCTTGTTGATCCGGGTGGCACGACCACGGGCACGCGGACGGAACCGCCGCAGGGTGGGGCCCTCATCGGCGTAGGCCTCGGCGACGACCAGGTCCTCGGGGTCGAGAGCGTGATTGTGCTCGGCGTTGGCGATGGCCGAGTTGAGGGCCTTGACGATCGGGGTGGCCGCAGCGCGGTTGGTGAGCCGGAGCACGTGTTCGGCCTCCTCGACAGGTAGGCCACGGACCAGGTCGAGCACCCGGCGCACCTTGTAGGGCGACTGTCGCACGAAACGGTTCTGAGCCTTGACCTTCATCGCTTCACCGCCGCTTTCTCCGCATGCCCGCGGAAGGTCCGCGTCGGGGCGAACTCGCCCAGTTTGTGGCCCACCATCGACTCAGTGATGTACACGGGCACGTGCTTGCGGCCGTCGTGCACCGCGATGGTGTGCCCGATCATCTCGGGGATGATCGTGGAGCGACGCGACCAGGTCCTGATCACACGTTTCTGATTGGTCTTGTTGAGCTCGTCGACCTTGTTGGCGAGGTGGTCGTCGACGAAGGGGCCTTTCTTGAGTGAGCGGCTCATCGGACGCTCCTTCCTGTCGCTAGGCCGAGCGTGTCGGCGAGGCAGCGGCTTCGCTCGGCGAGGACGCACAACGAAGGCGCAGTGGGCAACTGCGTCGAGGCGGAGGACGAAGCCGACGGAGTCGATGGCCGGCGAGACGCCGGACTGGTGGCATGAAGGGGTGTCATCGCCTGCCTTTCTTCGTGCGACGACGCACGATGTACTGGTTGGAAGCCTTCTTGCGCTTGCGGGTGCGGACCTCGCCCTTGCCCCAGGGGCTGACCGGGTGCCGGCCACCGGACGACTTGCCCTCGCCGCCACCGAGGGGATGGTCGACAGGGTTCATGGCCACACCGCGGGTCTGGGGACGAACGCCCTTCCAGCGGTTGCGGCCCGCCTTGCCCAGCTTGATCAGTTCGGCCTCGGTGTTGCCCACCTGGCCCACGGTGGCCTTGCAGTCGAGCGGCACCTGACGCATCTCGCCGGAGGGGAGACGGAGGAGGGCGAGATCGCCTTCCTTGGACATCAGCTGGACGGCGGAGCCGGCCGAGCGGGCCATCTTGGCGCCGCCACCGGGACGCATCTCGATGGCATGGACCATCGTTCCCGCCGGCACGTTGCGCAAGGGCAATGCGTTGCCGGGGCGAATGTCCGCCCCGGACCCCGACTCGAGACGGTCGTCCACCTTCACCCCGACCGGGGCCAGGATGTAGCGCTTCTCGCCGTCGGCGTAGTTGAGGAGGGCGATGCGGGCGTTGCGATTGGGGTCGTACTGGATCGACGCCACCCGGGCCGGGATGCCGTCCTTGTCGCGCCTGAAGTCGATGATGCGATAGCGCTGCTTGTGGCCACCTCCGCGGTGACGCGAGGTGATCCGACCGTCGGTATTGCGTCCACCGGTCTTCGACTTCTTTGCGATCAGCGACTTCTCCGGCTTCGAGTCGGTGATCTCGGCAAAGTCCGAGACCGTCTGGAATCGACGCCCGGGAGATGTCGGTTTGCGTTTGTTCACTGCCATCTCAGACTCCGAATAGATCTATCGAGTCGCCTTCGGCGAGGGTGACGACGGCGCGCTTGACGTTCTTGCGCCGGCCCAGCTTGTAGCCGGTGCGCTTGACCTTGCCCGGGCGGTTCATCGTGTTCACCCGGAGGACCTTCACATCGAAGACTTTCTCCACGGCGTGCTTGATCTGCTCCTTGCTGGAGCGAGGGTCCACCTCGAAGGTGTACGTGTTGTTGTTCTCGATCAGGTCGTAGGACTTCTCCGACACGACGGGAGCGAGGATGATGTCGTGGACGGTCTTCATCAGGACTCACCTCCGTCGTCTTCCTTCACGAAGTCCCCCTCACTGACCTCGTACTTGCTGGAACGGCCCACCGAGCCCACGGTGTGCGAGGTGAACACCACCTGGTCGGACCAGAGGACGTCATAGGCGGTGAGATGCCCCGGCTCGACCAGACGCACGTCTGCCAGATTGCGGAAGGACTTGGCTGCTGAGCCGTCCAGTTGGGTGAGGACCACCAGGGTCTTGCCCCGGGCATCCATGGCATCGAGCAGGGCGACGGCCTGCTTTGTCTTGGGTGCGGCCCAGTCGATGTCATCGACCACCCTGATCGCCGCCTCGGAGGCACGTGCGGAGAGGGCGCTGCGCAGAGCGAGACGCTTCATCTTCTTCGGGGTGCGCTGGGCGTAGCTGCGGGGCTGGGGCCCGTGGGCCACCCCGCCACCAACCCAGATCGGCGAGCGGATCGAGCCATGTCGGGCACGACCCAGTCCCTTCTGCCTCCATGGCTTCCGACCGCCACCGCGTACTTCCGACCGGGTCTTGGTCTTGGCCGTGCCGGCTCGGCCGGCGGCGAGTTGAGCCGTCACCACCTGGTGCAGGACGTCCATGTTGGGCTCGATGCCGAAGACTTCGGCGTCGAGCTTGATATCGCCGCTGGCCTTCCCGTCGGCCTTGAAGAGAGGTGCTTTGATGTCAGCCACGAGCCTTCACCGCCTCCCTGACGAACACCACCGAACCCTTCGGCCCGGGCACCGAGCCGTTGAGCATGAGCAAACCGCGCTCGGCGTCGACACCGGCGACCTCGAGGCTCAAGGTGGTGACCTTCTCGCCACCCATCCGACCGGCCATCCGCATTCCCTTGAAGACGCGGGAAGGCGTGGCGCATGCCCCGATCGAGCCCGGGGCGCGGTGCTTCTTGTGGGTTCCGTGTGACGCTCCCTGACCGGCGAAGTTGTGTCGCTTCATGACGCCGCTGAACCCTTTGCCCTTGGAGACACCACTGACATCGGCCCGGGTCCCCACCTCGAACATCTCTTCGACCTTGATCTCCTGGCCGACGGTGAACTGCGAAGGGTCGTCGACCTTGACCTCGATGAGGTGTCGGGCGGGAGCCACGCCGGCCTTTGCGAAGTGGCCCGCCGTGGGCTTGTTGACGTTGCCGGGCTTGGCCTCGCCATATGCGATCTGGATCGCGTTGTAGCCGTCTCTCTCGATCGTCTTGACCTGGACGACGCGAACCGGCCCGGCTTTGACGACGGTGACCGGAATCGACCGGGCCTCGTCATCGAAGATCTGGGTCATGCCCAGCTTGGTGCCAAGGATCCCGTTGAGAGAGCTCATAGCTTGATCTCCACTTCCACAGCCTCCATGTCAGGGGGGACGACCCCCCTGAACCCCCCGCTTGCCAGAGGGTGGTGGTGCTGGATCTGAACAGGCGTCATAGCTTGATCTCCACTTCCACAGCCTCCATGTCAGGGGGGACGACCCCCCTG
>CAZYCX010000076.1:0-394 GCA_964645875.1 uncultured Acidimicrobiaceae bacterium | reverse complement strand
AGAGGGTGGTGGTGCTGGATCTGAACAGGCGTCATAGCTTGATCTCCACTTCCACTCCTGCGGGCAGCTCGAGACGCATCAGCGAGTCGACCGTCTTCGGTGTCGGATCCAGGATGTCGATGAGACGCTTGTGGATCCGCATCTCGAAGTGCTCCCGCGACGTCTTGTGGACGTGGGGTCCGCGCACCACGCAGTAGCGGTGGATCTCCGTTGGGAGCGGCACCGGGCCCTTGATCTTGGCCTGGGTGCGCAGCACCGTCTCGGTGATCTTCTTCGACGACTCGTCGACCACGTTGTGGTCGTAAGCCTTCAAACGGATGCGGATCTTCTGGTCAGCCATTACTTGTTGATCTTGGTTACTCGGCCGGCGCCTACGGTGCGTCCGCCTTCGCGG
>CAZYCX010000075.1:0-9974 GCA_964645875.1 uncultured Acidimicrobiaceae bacterium | reverse complement strand
GCATCGCTCAGAGTGCGCGGCTCGGCGAGTTGAGAGCAGCGGTCGAGGCTGGCTTCGACCGGGCTCGGGCCACCGAGTTGGGCGCGGTGATCGCCGGGGACGCGCCGGGCCGGACCGGTGAGGACGACGTGACCATCTGTGATCTGACCGGAACCGGGGCCCAGGACACCGCTATCGCCTCCGTCGCCTTCGAGCGGTGTGCCCGCTCCGGAGCCGGAATCGCCATCGAGACCTGATCAGGTGAGCAGAGTTACCGCTCCCCAGACGGTGAGGAGCACTCCGACCACCATGAGGAACCCGACCCGCCCGGGGCGGTATTGGGCATCCTCGACGTTCTTGGGTGTCTCGCCATGCCGGTGTTTCCACCAGGCGAGCCCGTTCCCGACCAGGAGGGCGAGGCCGAGCGCCAAGGTCAGTTGGGGAAAGAGGTTCTCGAAGTCGAAGATGTCACCCACGTTTGGAACGGTAACTCCCGATAGGCTCGCGGCGTGAACGACTGGTCCTCCGCCTCCGCCCCTGCCACCACGGCCAACCTGGGCCCCGCCTTCGACACGATCGCGCTCGCCCTCAGCCCGCGATGCACGGTGAGGGCCCGTCTCGCCGACGGCTGGTCAGTGTCCCATGTCGGCACACACCGTCCTACCGACATCGAGCACGACGGGGTGGTGGCCGCGGCGCGTCAGGCGATCGGTGACCGTCCCCTCACCATCGAGGTCGACAACCAGGTGCCGCTGGCCCGCGGCATCGGCTCCTCGGCGGCGGCCTTCGTCGCTGGGGCGGCCGCGGCGCTGCTCGCCGTCGGTGAGGAGGCCCGTCCCGACCGGGTCTTCCGGATCGCCGCCGACATGGAGGGCCATGCCGACCAGGCGGCAGCTGCGGTGTACGGGGGCATGCAGCTGATCCCGGCGGAGGGGATGCCCATCCGTCTCCCCTTCCATCCTTCATTGCGGCCTGTCATCGCCATCCCCGACACCCGTCTCCCCACCCAGGAGGCCCGTGCGCTTCTTCCGGCCGGCTACGACCGCGACGTCGTCATCCGTAGCGTCGCCCGAACCTCGGCGTTGACCGCGGGGCTGATCACGGGGGACCCGGAGTTGCTGGCCGCGGCCCATGGCGACGAGATCCACGAGGTGCCTCGTGATGTGATGAGCCCCGATGTCGCCAAGCTGATCGACGTGGCCAGGCGGGCCGGGGCCCTACATGCCGCCCGATCCGGTGCGGGGCCATCAGTGGTGGCGATCACCACCGTCGATGACGTGGCCCGGGTGGCGACCGCCTTCCGCGAGTGGGGTGTCGAGGTGATCGCCGACCCCGTGGAGACGAGGGGTTTGGTGTAGGCGACAATTGCAGTACAATGGCATCACGTCGTGTTCTTCTGGCGACGTAAAACACGGAAGACATAGGAATCAAGGGGCCTCGCCATCGTCGTGGCGAAGGTCCTTTTTCCTGTTATGGGGCCATTAGTTGGTTTGACCTAATCCCGTCGTGGCGCGACCATTGGAAGGGTTTTCCCCCTCAGAGAGGTTGTTTTTTCATGGGATCGCTCGTAAAGAAGCGTCGTAAGAAGATGTCCAAGCACAAGTACCGCAAGCGTCTCAAGGCCAACAGGCACAAGCGCAAGAAGTAATACCGAGAACCGGCCCGTCAGGGCCGGTTCCCGCGTTTCCTCCCCAGGAGCGAAGCGACGTTGGGGGAGGTGTCTCAGCGGTCTTTGAGGAAGTCCTCGATCTCCTCGACCAGCCGTTCCGCGTGGCCTTCGCCCTCCTCGGCCGCCTCGATCTCGAGCTGCTCGACGTACTCAGCCAACTCCGAGTTGGCCTCGATCGCCTCGTCCACCGTATCCCGGAACTGGCGCGCCTCGGAGGTGAGGTCGCCGATGTCGACGGTCATCCCCAGCAGCTCCGACGTCTTGATGGTGAGCGCCTCGACCGCGGGGGGATAGTCCTGGTTGGACAGGTAGTGCGGCACCGCCGCCCATACCGAGATGACCTCGATGCCGGCGTTCCCGAGGGCATGGTTGAGCACACCGATGATCCCGGTCGGGCCCTGATACCCCGATGGAAGCAGCCCGTGGAGCGAAAGGGAGTCGGGCTTGTTGGACGAGCCGACCAGGGGAACCGGCAGTGTGTGCGGCACCTGCCCGATGAAGGCGCCGAGAGTCACCACCTTCTCCACTCCGAGTGCCCGCAACGCCTCGACCAGTTCGGCTGCGAAGGCCTTCCACTTGTAGTTGGGCTCCTCGCCGATCACCACGACGAGGTCCCGGGAGTCGTTGCGGATCACGTGGATCTCGTTCTCCGGCCAGTCGATCTGGCGGGTTCCGCTCTCGTCGACGAAGACCATTGGTCTGCGCACCTGGAAGTCGAAGTGCTCGTCGGGATCGAACGAGGCCACGAGGTCGTGGTCGAACGAGTTCAGGAAGCGCTCGGCCGCCGCGGAAGCCGAATCTCCCGCGTCACCCCATCCCTCGAAGGCGATCAACGCCACGGGATCGTTCAGCACCGGGCGGTCGAGCCACTGGAGCGAGCTCATGATCTCAAACTACACGTCGGAGGTGGCTACGGGGTCTTGTTCGTAGAACGGTTTGAACCGCTTCAGGCGGAGCGCGTTCATGACCACCGACACCGACGAAAACGCCATGGCGGCCGCCGCGATCGTGGGATTGAGAAACCCGATCGCGGCCACCGGGATGGCGATCGTGTTGTAGAGGAATGCCCAGATCAGGTTGCCGCGGATCGTCTTCAACGTGGCACCGGCGAGCTCCACTGCGACGGGTGCCAGCCTCGGGTCGTCGCGCAGGAGGACGATGTCTCCCGCCTCGATCGCCACACCGGTGCCGGAGCCCACGGCCATGCCGATGTCGGCTTGAGTGAGGGCGGGGGCGTCGTTCACCCCGTCACCGAAGAACGCCACCACCTGGTCTTTCTCTTGTAGCTCGCCGACCCGCTTGGCTTTGGATTCGGGTGTCGCGCCGGCGTACACGGTGTCGATCCCGATCGCCTCGCCGACCCGCTGGGCGGCCTCCCGGTTGTCGCCGGTGACCATCTCGGCGGTCAGTCCGATCTGATCGAGACGGGCGACGGCCGCGGCCGACTCGGCCCGGATCGAATCGCTCACGGCGAGGATCCCCCGCACCTCACCGTCCCATCCGGCGTAGAAGGTGGTGTGCCCGGCCCGTTCGGCATCGACGAAGTCGTCTCGCCATCGCTCCGCACCGGCGAGTCCCTGCTCCTCGATGAGGGTGAGGGTGCCGGCCACGACACGGTGCCCGTCGACCACACCGGTCACGCCCATTCCGGGGATGCTCTGGACGTTGTCGACTGGGGCCAACTCAACGTCCTCCTCGTCGGCGGCGAGACCGATCGCGATCCCGATGGGGTGCCCGGATGCCACTTCGACCGATCCCACCAACCGGAGGAATTCGGGCCGTTCCTCGCCGGTCTTCACGAGTTGAGGGGTCATGATCCCGGTGGTGAGAGTCCCGGTCTTGTCGAACAGCACGGTCTGGATGTCCCGGGCCCTCTCGAACACCTCGGCCTGCTTGAAGAGGATGCCTAACTCGGCTCCCTTGCCGCTGCCCACCATCACGGCAGTCGGAGTGGCCAGCCCGAGGGCGCAGGGACAGGCGATGATCAGGACCGAGACCGCGATCCGAAGCGCGGTCCCCACACCGTCACCGGCGAACAGCCAGAAGCCGAACACTGCGAGGCTGAACAGCAGGACGACCTGCACGAACCTGCCGCTGTAGACGTCGGCCATCCGCTGGATGGGAGCCTTGGATCCCTGGGCTTCCTCGACCATGCGGATGATGGAGGCCAGAGTCGTGTCCGACCCCACCCTTGTCGCCCGGACCACCAGCTGCCCCGCATGGTTGATGGTGGCTCCGACGACTTCGTCTCCTTCCGCCTTGGCCACCGGGAGCGGCTCCCCCGTGAGCATCGACTCGTCGACGGTGCTGGCACCCGACTCGACCAGTCCGTCGGTGGGAATCCGCTCCCCGGGTCGCACCACCATGCGGTCACCGGGGATGATCTCGTCGATGGGGACTCGTCGCTCTCCCTGACTGGTGAGGAGGGTGGCTTCGGTGGCGCCCAGCTCGATGAGCCGGTGGATCGCCGATGAGGCGCGTCCCTTGGCCCGGGCCTCGAACACCTTGCCCAGGGTGATCAGGGTGATGATCATCCCCGCGGTCTCGAAGAAGACGGCTCCCCCGGTGGGCAGGATCGCGAGGGAGTAGAAGTAGGCCGCCAGCGATCCCAACGAGATCAGGGTGTCCATGTTGGCGGCTCCGGCTCGGGCGTGCTTCAGGGCCCGGCTGTGGTATTGGGCGCCGGGCCAGAACACGACGGGGGTGATCAGGATCCCCTGGACGATGGCGTTCCACATGGCGTGGGGGCCGAACAGATGGAGGACCATCGCCGGTGCGGTGAAGGCCAGCGCGACCAGGAAACGGCGACGTTGCGCCCGCTCCTCGTCGGAGTACATCTCGACGACGTCGCGGGTCTCGTGGTCCTCGTCGTGGATGGTGAGTCGGTACCCAATCTTGTCGACGGCAGCGGCCAGTTCGGAGGGGTCGGTCTCCTCGTCCGCTCGGACAGAGGCGGTGGCGCCGGCGAGGTTCACCGATGCGTTCTCCACCCCCTCCTGACGGCTGAGGACGCGCTCCACCCGTACCGCGCAGGTGGCGCAGGTCATCCCGTCGACGTCGAAGAGGAGTGTGCGGGAATTATCCGAAGACGGCGTAGCCCTGCTCCTCGATGGTCTTCTTGATGGTGTCCAGGTCGACGGTGGCCTCGTCGAAGGAGACGTCTAGGGTGGCGTCTGGCACCGACACCTCCACCCGGGATACGCCTCCGAGCTCGCCCACCGCTCCCTCCAGGCTGGTCTTGCAATGGGCGCAGTGCACTTCGGGCACCTGCAGGGTCGTGTTCGTGGTCATCGGTCTCCTTTTCCGGGAATTCTACTGAACTGAGGGCGCCAGACTTCGCTCAGCGGGGCTCGGAACCCAGGGTTCGGGAACAGGAAGGCCCCCGGCCCTGGGGTCGGGGGCCTTCCTCGTTGGGGTTGGCGCGGTCTACTCGTCGCTGTCCACGATCTTGCCGCGTACCCGGGGGAACCGGACAGGGGCATGGGCGTGGCAATGCTCAGCCTTGTTGTACTGCGAGAGCTTGGTCTCGCATCCCTTCTTGGCGCACACGCGACCGGTGGCGAACCGCTTAGATGGACGGCTCATGCCTTTGATTGCTGCACCTCTCACTGTGTCTGTCATTTGTTGGCCCTCCTGGTCCTGGGCCGGCACTCGATTGGTATTATCGGAACGTCGGGGAGAAAACCTGACCCGACCAAGGCTGTCAACCCTGCCCGCGCACTCCATATCGTGGGTGCCGGATCGCTAATCGGGGGTAAATCTTCGGTTAGGTATCGGTAGTCAGACGTCGGGAACTCGCTATTCGGTTCCCGCGATACCCAGCTTCTTGAGAAACGCTTCTTTGCTCGGTTCTCTTCCCAGGAAGTTTACAAGCATCTCGTCTGCGTCCAAAGCCCCACCCTTGCCCAGGACCTCGTTGCGGTAGGCCATGCCCACCTCTGGGTTGGTGACGCCTTCGGTTTCGAAACGGGAGAACATGTCGTCACCGAACACCTCCGCCCACATGTAGCCGTAGTAGCTGGCGTCGTAGCCGCCCATGAGGTGACCGAACGAGGCGAGGGCAAAGGTGCCCTCGTGGTGGGAGAGGAGAGAGATCTCGGCACCCTCCCGGTAGATGGCGTCGACGTCCCGGTCGGGGCCGGCATGGAGCTCCTGGTCCCACCACCCGTAGGCCATCTGTCGCAGCTGCCACATCGCCTTGTTGAGCAGACGGGCCGCCACCAGCTGGTCGACGAGCTCCGCGGGGATCGGCTCCCCGGTCTCATAGTGGCGGGCGAACCGCTTCAGGACGTCCGGGCGCCAGATCCAGTGCTCCATGATCTGGCTGGGCGCTTCCACGAAGTCACGTTCGGTGTTGGTCCCCGAGAACCTGGCCAGCTCGGTTCGTCCCAGGTTCTGATGGAGGACATGACCGAACTCGTGGAACAGGGTCTCCACCTCGCTGTGCTGGAGGAGGGAGGGCTGGTCTTTGGTTGGCTTGGTGAAGTTGGCGGCCATGGCGCACGTCGGGCTCTGATAGGAGCCGTCTTCGAGTCGCCGGCTGGGTATGAGCGGGAACTCTGCAGCGTGCCCGTACTTTCCCTCGCGCGGGAAGAGGTCGAGGTAGAAGCGGGCGATCTCCTCTCCGGTCGCCCTCTCGTGCATGGCGTAGAGCTTGACGTCCTGGTGCCAGGAGTCGAACTCGTTGACCTCCTCGAAGGTGATCCCGAACATCTCGGAGGTCAGCTCGAACATCCCGTCGAGCACTTGCTGGAGGGGGAAGTACTTTGCTACCTCGAAGTTGTCCACCCCGTAGTCGGTCTTGCGCTGCTGAGTGTCGTAGTACGCCCAGTCCCAACCTTGGACTTCGCGATCGCCGGTGTCGGCCTCGAGCAGCTCGGCGACCGCGGCCTTCTCTTCGAGACCCTTCTCCGTGAGCGGATCGCGCAGCTCGTCGTACATCTCCTTGACCCGCTCGGGAGTCTTGGCCATGCGCAGCTCGAGCCGGTGATGCGCCCACGTGGGGAGCTCGAACGCCTCGGCAATCTCCTGTCGAAGCCGCACCGCCTCCTCGAGGAGCTTGCGGTTCTCCTCCACGGCCACCGTGTTGAACTTGAAGCGAAGCTGCTCGCGCAGATCGCGTCGCGGGGAGTTCTCGAGGAACGGGATGAGGTGGGGATAGGCGATGGTGACCTTGAACTCGTCAGTCTCCTCGTCGACGTCGAGACCCTCGATCCAGCTGTCCGGCATGCCCTCCAGGTCGTTCCGCGTGGCCAGGATCCAGTCGTCCCATTCGTCGATGTTCTGCTGGAACCGGACCTCCAGCTCGATGAGCCGCTGGGTCAGTGACTGGACCTTCTCCCTGGTCTCAGGGTCGAGCTCATGACCCGCCCTCCTCAGGTCGCGAAGGACGTGCTCCAAGAGCCGGGCATGCTCACCTTCGAGCCCATCGGCTTCGTCGGTGACCGCGAACGCTTGGACGGCGGCGTTGAGGTCGTCGCGGAAGTAGATGTCGGAAGCCCACTTGTTGACCTTCTCCTCCGCCTCTTTCGCCGCGGTGCGTACCTCCTTGTCGGGGTGCACGTAGCCCATGAAGGTGAAGTCGTGGAAAGCGTGAGCCAGGATGTCGCCGATCTGGTCGAGGGGGCGCATCGTGTTTTCGAAGGTGCGCTGGTCCTTGTCTGCGACCAACTCGTGGAGCACCGATTCGGCATGGGCTATCGCGTGGTCGACGCCTTTGTGGATCTGGGCGGGCGTGAGGTCTTGGTACTTGGGCATGGAGGGGGCAGGGTAACGGTGCTCAGGAGCTTGGCCCACCCGCTCTCACCGCTGCGGGGCGGCGAACAGAGCCTCCGCCTGATCCCTGGTGAGGGCCTCCTCCGGGTTGATGCCGTGGCGGTCGACTGCGGCGTTGATCCCGGTCTCGGGGTCGGGAAGCTCGACCGGCGAGTCGCTACCGCCGAGCAGGGGCACCCCCGCTTCGAGCAATGAGCGGAAGGGGTAGGCGCGGTCCATGCGTGCCGGTCCGAGCCGCTTCTCCAGCCATGATTCCTCCGAGGCCAGGAAGGCGGGTTGGACCGATGCGGTCACCCCGAGCCGAGCCATGCGCTCGATCGTCTCCGGAGCCAGGATCGAAGCGTGCTCGACGCGGAGGCGGGCCGGTTCTGCGCCGCCGGCGACCAGTTCCTCGTGCACCTCGAGGACCAGGTCGTTGGCCCGGTCTCCGATGGCGTGGATCGCCACCGAGCCGCCCAGTTCCAGCGAGGTTCGGCCCATCTCGACCATGTGGTCGTGGCGGTAGCGCTCTGTTCCTCTCGTCGTCGGGTCATCGGCGAACGGCTCGTACATGGCGGCCGTGTGCCCGCCAAGGCTTCCGTCGATGAAGTCCTTGTAGCCCACGAACCTGATGGGGCCCTCCGCTCGATCGATGCGCTCTTTGGCCGTCCTGAGGTCGTCGGGGTTGCCGGCGATGAGGAGGACGTCGATGTCGACGGGGAGGTCTGGGCCCAGCCTGATGAGAGTCTCCACCTCGTCGTCGACCGCGCACCACACCGCGTCGGTCACCGAGATCATCCCGGTGATCGAGCCGATTCCCATCCTGCGTAGACCGGCGAGGGCCGAGATGATCTCCAGGTCGGAAGGGGGAGGGGTGTGCGGCTCCAGTGCCTTCGAGACCGGAGTCACCGCGGTCTCGCGCAGGATGCCGGTGGGGCGTGCGGAGGCGTCACGGTCGAAACTGCCACCCTCGGGGTCAGGGGTGTCGGCATCGATGCCGGCGAGACGGAGGGCGGCGCTGTTCGCCACCGCGATGTGCCCGCAATACCGGTAGAGCAAGACCGGACGGTCTCCGACCACGTCGTCGATTTCGGTGGCGGTGGGGAGACGGAGCTCCTTCACCCCCTCGTCGTTGAGACGTTGCCCGATGATCGGGCCTTCTACCTCTTCACCGTGAGCGGTGACCAGACGCATCACCTCGTCCAGGTCGGAGGCGTCCATCAACTCGAGACCATTGACCAGGGAGGCGTATCCGAATGGGTGGAGATGGTGGTCGTGGTACATCACCGGCTGTCCTTCAGGTGCTCCGGCATGGTCCTGGCGACGATGGAGCGCAGTTCGTCGTGGACTTTCCCGTTGCTGGCCACGTGGGCGCGTGCCTGGAGGCGGTTGGTCTCTCCGCTCTCGTCGGTGTAGGTGCCTCCGGCCTCGGTGACCAGGAGCATGCCCGCGGCCACGTCCCAGGGTTTGATCCCATGGGCACCGCCGTGCTCCCAGTAGGCGTCGTACAGACCCGCCGCCACCCAGGCGAGATCGAGGGCCGCGGCGCCGAGACGACGGGTGCCCTGGCTGTTGAGCATGACCTCCTCCACCACCTTCAGATAGGCGGCGGCGTGCTCCCGGCGGTCGTACGGAAAACCTGTGCAGACCAGCGACTCGTCGAGAGTCGCGGTCTCGGAGACCCGGATGGCCTCTCCGTTGCGGGTAGCGCCCTGGCCGGAGACCGCGACGTACTCGTCGTTCCGGGCGACGTCGACTATCACCCCGATCAGCGGCTTCCCCCCGTCCCAAAGTGCCACCGAGACTGCGACCTGGGGGAGTCGGTGCACGAAGTTGACGGTGCCGTCGAGGGGGTCGACGACCCAGATCCGCCCGGTCCTCCAATCGTCACCGCCGCCCTCTTCACCGAGGAAGCGGTCGTCGGGGAAATGGCTGGCGATGATCCCCCTGATGGCGTTCTCGGCATCGCGATCCACCTGTGTCACAGGGTCTACGGCGCTCTTCATCTCGGTGTCGAGCTGTTGGAAGAAGCCGGTCTGGACGATGTCGGCACCGGCTCGTGCCGCGCGCACTGCAACCCAGACGTCACCTTCCCACATCGCGGTGACTCTAGGTAGAGCCGTCAACCCGTTCCTAATGTAGGAGAGCCGGTATATCGGCTCTGGGACGCGCGGAAAGGATCGGGAGCCATCAGGGAGGGTCGGTCGATCACCAAGGTCACATTCATCGCCGTCCTCGGCGCGAGCCTCTCGGTCCTGGCCTTCCCGCCTTTCGGCCCCGGGCTGTTGATCCTCCCCGGCCTCGCCCTCTTCCTCTGGGCTCTGAGCGAGGTGGAGACACCCCGTGCCGGCTTCTCGATCGGCTTTCTCTACGGGCTGGTCTTCTTCGGTGGGTTCATGTGGTGGATGGCCAAGCTGGAGTTCATCGCCTTGGTCCTGATTCCGGTCCAGGCGGTGTTCTTCGCCGCATACGGCTGGTGGCTAGCCCGACATGGGGAGGAGAGCCCGGGCAAGTGGGTGGTGCTGGCCGTAGGGGGGTGGTCGGTCATGGAGTTGATCCGCTATCACTTTCC
>CAZYCX010000074.1:0-9994 GCA_964645875.1 uncultured Acidimicrobiaceae bacterium | reverse complement strand
TCCGACTCCTGACCCTCCTCCCGTTCTCGCGCATCGAATGGCGCGCTTTGAGCGCCGTCGATGCGCGAAAGGGAGGGAGCGACTGGTAGAACCGGGGGATGGCCCGGACCTCCACATCGGGGACGAACCGGCTGGAACGAGCCCTCCGCATCCACGGAGGTGAGCGGGCACTCGTCGGCTGGCTGGTCGCGTTGTTCGCCGTGGTCCAATCCAGTCACGGGTTGGGAGCCAACGCTGCCGACGCACTCTTCTTCCAGAGATTCGGAGTCGAGCAACTCCCGTTGATGATCCTCATCTCCGGGCCGGCGGTGATGATCTCCGTGCTCGGCCATGGTGGCGGGCTCGCATCTCGCGGCGCCCACCGCTGGCTCCCCATGGTGACGCTGGCGTGCGGACTGTGGGCCGGCGTCCAGTGGGCTGGAGCCCTTTTCGACCACCGGAACGTCTACCCCGTGATCTGGATCTCGACCCAGATGATCATGATGGTCTCGCTCACGGTGATGTGGAACGCGGCAGGGGCATCGTGCACCACGAGACAGGCCAAGCGTCTCTTTCCGATCTTCGCCACGGCAGGAGTGGCCGGCGGTGTGATCGGAAACGTCCTGACCGGCCCGTTGGCCAACCTGATCGGCACCCCGAATCTCCTGCTGATCCAGGCGGGTCTTCTCTTCGCCGGATCGGTCCTGCTGATCAGGACCCGCAGGCTGTTCGGCTCCGAAGACGAAGACCATCCCGGCTCGGTGCTCAGCGGGCTCTCGGACACCTTGGCGAGCGTACGATCCAGTCGCTTCCTCGCCTCGAGCGCCTGGGTGGCGGTCGCCCTGTTCTGTCTCTTCTACCTCGTCTACTTCCCGTTCAGCGAGTCGGTGGCCAACGCGTTCGCCACCGAGACGGAGACGGCCGCCTTCCTCGGGGTGTTTTCCTCGATCGCCACCGCGGCCACGTTCCTGTTCTCTCTCTTCGTCACCAACCGTCTGTTTGCCCGGTTTGGGCTGGTCGTCACGCTGATGATCGCTCCCCTCGTGTACGCGGCCGGATTCGCCACCTGGTTGATCGTCTTCAACCTCCCCAGCGCCGCGATCGTGCGTGGGTTTCAGTGGGTGACGGTGAACGCCATAGCCCTCACCGCGTACAACGCGCTGTTCAACGTCATGACGAGGCGGGAACGGGGCCAGGTGGTCGCTTTCATGACCGCAGTGCCCGCCCAGGTCGGAGTCTCACTGGCCGGTGTGCTGCTGATCGTGACCGCCGGCATCCGGATCGAGACGGTCTTCGTCACCGGGTTGGTGATCGCCCTGATCACCCTGGCCATCGTCGTCGTCCTCCGTAGGGATTATCTCGAGGCTGTGGTGTCGGCGGTGCGTCGAGGGGTGATCGGTCTCTTCGACACCCCTGCCCGCACCGTTTTCACCCCGTCGGACGCCGATTCGATCCGCGCTCTGAAAGAGGGGCTGTCCGATCACCGTCCGGGAGCGCGAGCCCTGGCGGTGGCGGGCTTGGGGCGGTTGGGACAGAGCGACGACGCAGTCGCTCTGGAGCCGCTGCTCGGAGACTCCGATCCCCGGGTTCGATCGGCGGCGTTCGACTCGGTGTGCGCCATGGAACCGGACCGGGTCTCGAGTCATGCCTCCCGGGCGATCCGGGACGAAGTCCCAGAGGTTCGTCTCCAGGTGGCTCGCTACCTGGCCGCCCAAACGGAGCGAAACCACACCTCGGTCGCCCGACTCGCCTTGAACGACCCGGACCCGCGCGTGCGGGCCGCGGCGGCGGTTGCCGTGGGCGATGGGGAAGGCGAGAAGGTGGTCTCTGATCTGCTGAACACCGACGACCCTCGCAGCCTGGCCGCCGTCCTCAGAGAGACCTCGAGACCGACGTCCACGATCGAAGTCGATCCGACTCCCTACCTCGGCCACTCCAGCCCACTGGTGCGGTCCATGGCGGCCTCCGTGTATCCCCGCTCGGATCGCGACCCGGCGGCGCTGCGACCACACCTCGACGATCGCTCCCACCGGGTTCGCAGGGCCGCAGCCCTGGCTCTCGCCGAGACCCCCGAAGGACGGGCGATCCTGCTCGAAGTCCTCGAGACCGGCTCGGTCGGCGCATCGGAGAGCGCCCTCGGGGCCCTGGCCCCTCTCGATGAGCTCTCCACAGAGTTCACCGAGTGGGCGAGACGCGAGGCCGAGAGGGCGGCCCTCCTCACCTCCTATGCCCGTGCCATCGAGACGCCCGAGCCCTCTCTGGCACTCCGGAGCCTCCTGTCGGTGCTGGAGAAGAGGAGCCAACGTCTCATCCAGTGGGTGCTGCTGGCGATGACCACCGCCGAGACCCGAGGGGTCATGCCCCTGGTGGCCCGGGGGGTCCAATCCAATGACCTCGAGACCCGGTCGCAGGCGATCGAGGCTCTGGATGCGATCGGGGCCAAGACCGTCCTCGCCGTGCTGCTACCGCTCCTCGAGCCCGAAGACGAGGTCGGCGCGATGGATTCCGCCACGGCCCTCGGGGAGATGACCCGCGACTTCGACCCCTGGGTGAGCTCTCTGGCCAGTCGCGCCGTCGCAGAGACCTCCAGACCTTCGGAGTCCCTGCCAAGCTTGTCGGACGTGGACCCCAGTGACACACCGTCGATCCTCGACCGCATGGACCAGGTGCTGGCGCTGCAGCGCGTCGACATGTTCTCGGACCTCGATCCCGAAGACCTCGACCTCGTCGCCCGGGCCGTCGACGAGCGCTTTTACGAGCCGGCTTCGCCGATCTACCGACGAGGCGATCCCGGTGACGAGATGCTCGTCATCGTGGAGGGATCGGCTCTGATCACGGTGCCCGAGGGCGAAGAGCAGAAACTGGTCCAGACCTACGGCCCGGGCGACCACGTCGGAGAGCTCTCTCTCCTCACCGGTGGCTCCCGATCTGCGGACGTGGTGGCGGGCGACGAAGGAGTGCGGGGACTGGCCCTGTCCGCATCCGATCTGGTCACGGTCCTCGAGGAGCGCACCAATGTGGCGGTGAGGATGCTGCGGACCCTGGCGCAACGCCTCGTCGACCAGACCTGACACCAAACCTGGTATCAGAAACCGGTCCGAGCTCCTCGGTTAGGGTTGAGACCGCCAGTAGCAGGAGACGATCGTCGATACCCTCGAAGTTGGCAGAGAGGCCTTCAGGAAGCACAATTGGGACAAGGCTCTGGAGGCACTGAGCCAGGTGGACGAGGAGGTCGGGCTGTCGCCCGACGACCTCATGTTCCTCGGTGACGCCTGCTGGTGGTCCTCACAGCCCGACCGTGCCATCGACGTCTTCGAGCGTGCCTACGACGAGTATCTGGAACAGGAGCGTCTCGGGGATGCGGCGACGGTCGGCGCGCTACTCGCCTACTTCGCCATGCGACGCATGGCCTTCTCTGTGGGCATGGGCTGGGTGGCCCGGGTCGAGAAGATGCTCGAGGGCCAGCCAGAGTCGAACGGACATGCCTGGTTGAAGGTTCTCCACATCGCCATCGCCCTCTTCTTCGAGCACGACCTGGCGGCGGTGGTCGAGCACGCCGACGAGGCGATCGAGATCGCGCAACGCCAGGGGATCGTAGGGCCCCAGGCGCTGGCCATGAGCTTCAAGGGCATCGCCATGGCCTACCGCGGTGAGTGGAAGGAGGGGATGAGCCTGGTCGACGAGGCCTCCGTGCTGGCCATGTCCCGCGGCGACGATCTCCGCGTGTCCAGCGACGTGTACTGCAACCTGATGGGTCTCTGCAGTAGTCTCGGCGACTACCGCCGGGCCGGTGAGTGGACCGACGAGGCGGAACGCTGGATGAGGTCCCGCTCCCTGGGTGGTTTCACCGGTGTCTGCCAGGTGCATCGAGCGGAGCTGAAACGCCTGCGTGGCGCGTGGTCGGAAGCCGAGAGCGACGCCCGCGTCGCCTGCGTCGAGCTGGAACGGTTCCACCTCCTCAACGGGATCGGTTTCGCCCACTACCAGATCGGCGAGGTGCGTCGACACATGGGCGACCTTGACGCAGCCGAAGACTCCTTCATGCGGGCGTACGAATACGGGCATCCGGCCCAGCCGGGACTCGCCCTACTCAAGATGGACCGGGGAGAGCTGGACGAGGCGATGAAGTCCATCTCGGGAGCCCTGGAGACGGTCTCGGGAGATGCGACATCTCCCGATGTGTTGACGCGCGGCCATCTCCTCCCGGCGCAGGTCGAGATCGCCATCGCATTCGGAGACCACGAGAGGGCCGCCACCGCGGTGGCGGAACTGGAAGAGATCTCGAAGACCTACGGCGCCTCGAGCTGGGAGGCCACCGTCCTCACCTGTCGAGGGGCACTGCAACTGGCCCAGGAGGAATTCGAAGACGCCCTGGCGTCACTCAACAAGGCGTGGCGGCTCTGGCAGGAGATCGAGCTCCCATACGAGACAGCCCGCGCTCGGGAGCTCATGGGCCGAGCCCGTCTCGCCTCTGGAGACGAGTCGGGAGCAGCCCTCGAGTTCAGGGCAGTCCGCTCCGCCTACCAGCAACTAGGGGCGAGAGCCGACCTCGGACGGCTGGAGAAGCTGGCAGGGATCTCCGGCAGTGACCGAACCACGGGGGAGCGCCTCACCAAGTCTTTCATGTTCACCGACATCGTGACCTCGACCGACCTGGTCGGACTGATCGGCGACGAGGCCTGGGAGCGTCTCCTGGCCTGGCACGATCGGGAGCTTCGCCAGGCGTTCGAGCAGCACGGGGGAGAGGAAGTTCGTCACACCGGCGACGGGTTCTTCGTCGCCTTCGAATCCCCCCGGGACGCAATCGACTGCGCGGTGACCATCCAGCGGGGGTTGTTGGACCACCGGCTCGAGCACGGCTTCTCCCCCACGGTGCGCATCGGGATCCACATCGCCGATGCCACGCGCCAGCGTGACGACTATTCGGGAGTTGGGGTTCATGTCGCCGCCCGCATCGGCGACCTCGGCGAAGGCGAGCAGATCGTCGTTTCCTCGGATCTGCTCCAGGCAGCGGGACCAGTCCCCTACTCGACCTCCCACTCCCGGGAGGTGGAGCTCAAAGGGGTCCCCGAGCCGGTCCTGGTCCACAACGTCGACTGGCGCACCTGAGAGACCTCTGGTCCGGTGATCCCATCGCTTCTGTGTCGATTTGGACGTACAGGAGCCCCCGAAATCGACACAGAACGTCACCCGCTGAGGCGCGCCATGCGGTCGACGAACTCGGGCGGCAAGCGGCGCGGGCGGCCTTCCAGGTCGGTGAAGGCGGCGGTGACCCGGACCCGGGCCACCTCTTCGGTGCCGCGCAGCATGGTTTGACGCCAGGTCGACTTGACCCGCCCGGCCTCCTCGACCCAGGTGTGGATGGTGAGCTCCTGCCCGTAACGCGCCGCGGCCAGGAAGCGCGCCGAGATCTCGACGACCACGAACTGCCAGCCCTGTTCCTTGAGCACGTCGAGGCCCCACCCCATCGCGTTCAGGTACTCGATGCGAGCCGTCTCGAAGTACGCGAAGTAGTTGGTGTGGTTGACGTGGTCGTAGGGATCCAACTCATAGAAGCGCACCTTGACCGTGGTGGTGTAGACGTCGCGATCGACGGGCAGCTCGGTCGGCAAGCTCTCTCCTCTGGACGTCCTGGACGCGGCAAACGCTAGTGGTCAGAGCACTAGCCTCGCCGTCATGAAGGCCTGGCAGCTCGAAGACACCAACGGAATCGACTCCTACGCGCTCAACGACGTGCCCGAGCCCCAACCCGGGCCCGGCGAGGTGAGAGTCGACATCAGGTACTCCGGTATCAACCACCTAGATATCTGGACCTCGATGGGCCTGCCCGCGCCCAAGACCCTCCCCCACACCACAGGGGCCGACGCCGCCGGGGTGATCGACGCCATCGGCGACGGCGTCGCCGGGCTCGAAGTCGGCGACGAGGTGGTCGTCGACCCGTCGATCTCATGTGGCCGGTGCGACGCCTGCCTCAACGACGACATCGTCTATTGCCCCGAGTTCGAGATCCTCGGGGAGCATCTTCCGGGAACCTTCACCGAGAAGGTGGTGGTGCCCACGATCAACGTGCTGCCCAAGCCATCGGCGGTGGACTGGGAGGTGGCCGGATCTTTCGGCCTGGCGAGCACAACCGCCCTGCGCATGCTGGAAAAGGGCCGGTTGGCGAGGGGAGAGACCGTCCTGGTGGTTGGGGTCGGCGGCGGGGTGTCGGCAGCGGCGATGTCGCTCGCTCTCGCTCTCGGCGCCGAGGTCTATGTCACCTCCCGTTCCAGGCAGAAGATCGACTGGGCGGTGGACAACGGCGCCGTCGCCGGGTTCGACTCGACCGAGGAGTTCGGCAAGGAGATGTCGGCCCTCGGCGGGGCCGACCTCGTCATCGAGAACGTGGGGCCGGCCACTCTCAAACAGTCGCTGCGGGCCGCCAAGCCCGGCGGCCGGATCGCCATCTGCGGAGGCACTTCGGGAGCGAAGTTCGAGCTGACCCTTCCAGTCCTGTGGTTCAAGCAGCTGGAATTGATCGGATCCTCGATGGGCAATCACGCCCAGTTCGCCCGGGCCCTCAACTGGATCCGGATCGGGAAGGCTTCCTCTCCGGTGGCGAGGGTGTTCCCCTTCGACGAGCTCCCGGCAGCGATGCGATTTCTCGAGTCCGGCGAGCAGATCGGAAAAGTGGTCCTCAGTCAGGTCTGAGGTGCCAGCTCGGCGCGTCCCGGCTCAGAACCGGTCGATGACGGTCACCCCCACCCCGGCCGAATCCCCCATCCGCTCGAGCACACCCGACGTCTCGCCGAGAGCCACGGTGGCCGTCACCAGCCGTTCGAGCTCCACGGCAGCCGACGAGATCAGCTCGAACACCCGCGGGTAGTCGGTGGCAGGCATCCCCCGAACGCCGAGTATCTCCAGTTCCCCCATGATCACTGCCTCCATCGGGATCGGTGGCGCCGCGTGCTCCTCGAACATCAGCCCCACCTGAACATGCCGTCCGTGTTTCCGCAGCGAGCGGATGGAGTCGATGGCGGTGCCCGCAGTGCCCACCGCGTCGATCGACACCCCGGCTCCACCCCCGGTCAGGGATCGAACCCGGGCGACCGTGTCGAGCGCGGTTGCATCCACGGTTTCGTCGGCCCCCAACCTTGCAGCCATCTCCAACGAGGCCCTGTCGATGTCCACCGCCACCACCCTGGCTCCGAGAGCCTTCCCGATCATCACCGCGGACAGACCGACCCCACCGCATCCGAAGACAGCCAGCCACTCCTCCGCACCGAGACGGGCCCGGTCGACCACGGCGCGAAATGCCGTGATGAAACGGCACCCCAGGGCGGCGGCATGAACGGGATCGATGTCCTCGGGCATCGGGACCAGGTTGAGGTCGGCGTGTGCGATGGCGACACGCTCGGCAAAAGAGCCCCACACACTGAAACCGGGAGTGAACGCCTGGTCACAGGTGTTGAGATGGCCCTCGCGACACGAGCGGCAGACCCCACAGCCGATCGAGAAGGGAACGATCACCCGATCACCCCTGCTCCACCGCCGCACATCGGGCCCCACCTGATCCACGACTCCGGCCATCTCGTGACCGGGGACATGGGGGAGCCCAGGAAGATCCTCGTGACCCATCCATGAATGCCAATCGCTCATGCATATCCCGGTGGCCTCCACCCGCAGCACGACGCCGTCGATCGGAACGGAGGGGTCAGGCACGTCCGCGACGACGAGAGGACGTCGGAACTCGGTGATAAGGGCGGCGCGCAAGAGACGGGGGAGAGTACCCCTCGACATCCGAAGGGTCAGTCCACCAGACTGAATGGACGTTCCTTCAGAGGTGGAGCCCGTGGCCTGGACGACAGCCGACATCCCCGATCAGAGCGGGCGGGTCGCACTCGTCACCGGAGCCAACGGAGGACTCGGCTTCGAGACCACCCGGGCCCTCGCCGCCAAGGGAGCGCATGTGATCATGGCCTCCCGCAACCAGGACAAGGCGATCGCAGCCGAAGCGTCGTTGCGTGCAGAACAGCCAAGCGTCTCATTGGAGATCCGATCCCTCGACCTCGCCTCCCTCCGCTCGGTCGCCGCCCTGGCAGAGTCCGTGGCCAGGGACTTCGACCGACTGGACCTGCTGATCAACAACGCCGGGGTCATGGGCATACCCGAGGGCCGAACCGAGGACGGTTTCGAGATCCAACTCGGCGTCAACCACCTCGGCCACTTCGCCCTCACCGCACATCTGCTCCCCCTGCTGGTGAGCACGTCCCGATCCCGGGTGGTGAGCGTCACCTCGACGGCACGCCACTTCGGCCGGCCGATAGATCCCGAGGATCCCCATCTGCGCGGCGGATACGACGAGTGGCGTGCCTACGGCCAGTCGAAGCTGGCCAACCTCCACTTCGCCATCGGGCTCGACCAGCGTTTTCGCTCTGCCGGCGCAGACGTGGCAAGCCTCATCGCCCATCCCGGTCTCTCCGGCACCGACCTCCAATCGCACAGCGTCCGCGCCACCGGCGGCGGGAGGAGCCAGCGCTTCTGGGAGTGGCTGGCCCACAACACCGGGATGTCTCCGAAACGGGCGGTGCTAGCCCAACTGCGCGCGGCCACCGACCCGCACGCCAGAGGAGGGCAGCTCTACGCTCCCCGGTTCATGAACAACGGGGCCGCGGTGCGCAGACCCCTTGTCGGCCGTTCCCGCAACCAGCGGTCCATCGACACCCTGTTCGAGGTGTCAAAGCGGGAGACCGGGGTCGACCTCGACGTCTCGACGGCACTGACAAAAGGCCGGTGAAGACCACGGAGATCGATCGCGCCGCCCTTCCTGCCGGCTCGCCATGGTCGAGCTCGTCGCCGAGATGGCCGTCGTCTGATCGACCTCCCCATCGAGATCGTCCACGAGCTGGACTTGCCCCCGCAGAACTACCCAACGAGAGGATGCCCTGAGTCAGAGGTCGCGGATCGCCGAGCTGGTCTGCTCCAGGGCGTCCTTGGCGTCGGCGAAGAACATGAGCGTGTTGTCCTCGTAGAAGAGGGGATTGTCGATCCCGGCGAATCCCGGCGACAGACTCCTCTTCACCACGATCACGGTGGCGGCACGGTCGACGTTGAGGATCGGCATCCCGTAGATCGGCGATCCCGGATCGTCCCTGGCGGACGAATTGACCACGTCGTTGGCGCCGAGGACCAGCACCACATCGGTCTGCGGGAACTGCGGATCGGCCTGCTCGAGGTCGAGCAGCTGCTCGTAGGGAACGTCGGCCTCGGCGAGAAGCACATTCATGTGACCCGGCATCCGACCCGCCACCGGGTGGATGGCGTAGTGGACCTTCGCCCCCCGCTCCTCGAGTTGGTCGGCCAGTTTGCGCACGGCATGCTGTGCCTGGGCCACGGCCAGGCCGTAGCCGGGGACGATCATCACGGAGTCGGCATACCCGAGCGTTATCGCCGCGTCCTCCGCGGTTGCTCGCTTCACCGGCTTCTCCGAGGTTTGAGCGCTGGCCACGGCACCCTCGGTGCCGAACCCGGCGAAGAGGACGTGTGCCAGCGACCGATTCATCGCCTCGGTCATCTGGAAGGTCAGGATCAAGCCTGCGGCACCGACCAACGCCCCGCCGATGATCAACGGGTTCGACGCGATGACGAACCCGGCGGCCGCCGCCGCCAGACCCGAGAACGAGTTGAGGAGTGAGATGACGACCGGCATGTCGGCACCTCCGATCGGCACCACGACCATGACACCCAGGAGGAGCGACAGGGCGCCCACCACCCAGTATCCGAGCGGTTCGCCGGCCAGCCCCGCCCACACGGCGGATAGCACGAGTCCGGCGACGATGAGACTGTTGACGATCTGCTGACCACCGAAGGTGAGGGGACGACCGGGAAGCAGACCCTGAAGCTTGCCGAAAGCGATGAAGCTGCCGGTGAACGTCACCGACCCGATGAGGATCGAGATCAGGATGGTCACCACCGTGTCGACGGGGAAGCCGGCGACGTCGGACTCAACGACCTCCGTGGACGCCACCAGAGCAGA
>CAZYCX010000073.1:0-10004 GCA_964645875.1 uncultured Acidimicrobiaceae bacterium | reverse complement strand
ATCAGGTCGACCGTGCAGCGGTACGCGCTGGCCGCGCGTCACGGTTCACTCGTTTACAACGGTCTGGATGAGCAAGCACGCCACCCCTAGAATTCGGCATCCGCCGGAGTAGCTCAGTGGTAGAGCGACGCTCTCGTAAAGCGTAGGCCAGGGGTTCGATCCCCCTCTCCGGCTCCATGATTCGTGGCTCAGAGCTCCTAGTCATCATCGCCTTGGTGATACCCACCGTGTGGGCGCTCGTCGATTCCTTGCGGGCCGGTGAGAGCGTGTGGCACTCATCGGATCAAAGCCAGACGGTCTGGATGCTCGTGATCTTGCTCGCTCCGGTCCTGGGGCCCATCCTGTATCTCACTCTCGCACGACCTCGACTCCGCGCTTCGTAAGTGCCGGGACACTCGTCGACCGGAACCAACCCGATGCACCGGGGAGCCTCACCCGATCGAGGAAGTGCGCCTTCCCGAACCCCAAGTCGTTCCTGCCCCTACCCCCCGGCTACCGTGCCGGTGGCATGGCCGATCAGGCGAACTTCGAGCGAGATGCCCTCCAATACTCCCGTCAGCTCTACTCGGCGGCGATGCGTATGGCGCGCAATCCAGCCGATGCAGAGGACTTGGTTCAGGAGACCTACCTGAAGGCCTACCGCGCCTACGACACCTTCGAGGAGGGCACCAACCTCAAGGCCTGGCTGTACCGGATCCTCACCAACACCTACATCAACAAGTACCGCAAGGATTCACGTCGGCCCACCGAGACCGACCTCGGCGATGTCGAGGATCTCTATCTCTACCGGCGTCTCGGCTCGGAGGACACAGTAGACGCCTCCCGCACCACCGAGGACCGGGTTCTCGATGGTCTGGTCGAGTCCGACATCAAGGCGGCGGTGGAGGAGCTCCCGGAGAACTTCCGCATCCCGGTGCTTCTCGCCGATCTGGAAGGCTTCTCGTACAAGGAGATCGCCGAGATCCTCGACATCCCGATCGGTACCGTCATGTCCCGGCTCCATCGCGGAAGAAAAGCGATGCAGAAGAGGTTGTGGGAGTTTGCGAGCCAGCGTGGGCTGGTGCCTGAGGACGCTGAGAGACCATGAGCAACGACTGCGGAGAAGCACAAGACCAGATCTATCAGTATCTCGACTCCGAGCTGGACGAGGAGACCGCGGCTTCGGTTCGTAGCCACATCGAGGACTGCAACGGCTGTCACGGCCCATTCGACTTCGAGCGTCGGTTGAAGGCCTTGGTCCGCGAGTGTCTCACCGAGGACATGCCGGAAACGCTCGAGTCGAGAGTCAAAGAGCTCCTTCGCGAAGAGACTTCACACGCCCGTCCTTGAAGTTCGCCCGCAACCAGGGTCGGTTGTAGGCTGCGGGCCATGAGTCGCATGGGTCGCAACTCGCTGCTGTTTCTCGTCGTCGGCATCCTCGTCGCCGGTCTGTCCACGGCCACCCTTGCAGCCGAAGAGGGTGAAGATGGAGCCGCGGATGAGACCACGACGACCATCGCCGACAGCGGCCTCACTCCGGCAGTCGAGGTCGACGCCGGAGACGAGGCTCCGGCCCAGGCGGACTGGACCTACCGCTATCTCATCCCCACCGGACTCGCTCTCGCCGCCCTCATCATCCTGGTGACCTCGGTCAAATACTTCACCGACGTGGTGCGGAAGCGGTACCGCATCATCGAAGAGTGAGTACCCGACGGAGCCGTCTGTCGGATCGTTTCGCAGGAACCTATCCGATGGCCGATACCTACCACTCGGCGCGGCTTGCCGAGGAGATGGGTCGGATCACCGGCGAGGTCTCCGGTATCGTCTCCGAGGCCACAGGACTCAGCCTCCACGGGTCGCCCACCACCGTCGTCATCGATCGCCAGGAGTGGATCGAGAGGAACGTCGCCACTTTCGCCCATCTCACGGCGCCCGCCCGACGCAAGCTCGAAGAGCGCATGGCCTCGTCCGGAACCCGCTCCCAGACGGCTGCCGCCATCGCGGAGCGGGTCATGGCCGTCGAGACCAGAGCGGTGTTGAGTCTTCTCGCCCGTCGGGTCCTGGGGCAGTACGAACTGGTTCTCCCGACGGGGGAACAGGGCGATCTGGCCGCCTTCGTCGGCCCGAACATCCTCCAGATGGAGAGGACACATCAGTTCAAGCCGGCCGAGTTCCGCTATTGGGTGGCTCTGCACGAGTTGACCCATCGCGCCCAGTTCCAGGGCATCCCCTGGATGAGGGAGTACTTCATGGGCCTGGTAGGGGAGTTGGTCGAGACCTCCAAGCTCGACTCGGGCGCGGTGAGTAGAGGAATCGAGGAGATCACCTCGAGGTGGAGCTCGGGTCAGCCCATCGTCGACGAGCGGGGCGTGCTGGGCCTGTTCGGTACTCCGGAGCAGAACGCGGTGATCGACAAGGTGCAGGCCCTGATGTCACTGTTGGAGGGTCACGGCCATGTGATCATGGACCGGGTAGGGTCCGAGCGCCTCAGGTCTCAGGCCAGGATGAGCCGGGTCCTGAAGGGTCGTCGTCACGACAAGCGCACCGCCGCCTTCTTCAGGCTCACGGGCCTGGAGATGAAGCTGAAGCAGTACAAGCAGGGGGAGCGGTTCGTGCTCGCCGTCGAGCGTGAGGCAGGGTGGGACACGCTGGCGATCGCCTTCCGCGGGGCCGGCAGCCTCCCGGAGCTCCACGAGATCGAGAATCCGACCCGATGGCTACAACGCGTCGTCTGAGGGAGCTGGTCGCGTCCATCCTGCCGAGACTCGACCTTCCCGATGGCCCTCTCGTCGTGGCGCTGTCCGGTGGCGCCGACTCCGCAGCCCTCGCCTGGTTGTGCGTCGACTCGGGTGTGGAGACCACCGGGCTGCACATCGACCATCAGCTGCCTGCGTCGCCGATCCTGGCCGAGGCGGCCGAGGCCATCGCTGCCCGGATCGGGATCAGCCTCGACACCCGCCAGGTGACGCTGGAGGATGGAGCATCACCCGAGGAGATGGCACGCAGAGCCCGGTATGAGGTGTTCTCGAAGTCACCCATCCCGCTACTGACTGCCCACACCCTCGACGACACGGTGGAGACCGTCCTGATCAACCTGATCCGTGGGACCGGCACCACCGGGCTGGCTGGGATCCCACCATTTCGCCCCCCTCGTGTCTACCGACCGATGCTCGCGGTCACCGGCAGCGAGACCAGGGAGCTGTCGACGTTGGTCGGCCTTCCCTACCGCGACGATCCCATGAACGCCGATCTCGATCTCACCCGCAATCGGGTGCGTCATGAGGTCCTTCCCATGCTGCGATCGATGAATCCGGGCATCGATGCCGCCATCGCTCGGGCCGCCTCGTCCCTGCGCCGCGACAGCGACTACCTGGAAGAGCAGGCCGACGTTCTCGACAAGGGGTCGTTGCCGGTGTCGGTGATCACGACGGTGCCCCGTGTCCTCGCCGACCGTCTGTTCCGTCGCGCTCTCCAGAACAGTGGCATCGGGCCCACCGCTGACCGGATCGGGCGCATGTGGTCGGTGGCGTCGGGGGAGACCGACAGACAAGACCTGGCAGGGGGCAAGTCCGTCGTCCGTCGCGGCGCTCTGTTGGTCATCGAGTAGGGCGACCGAACCTGGTGCTCCGACACGTGTCGAACGGGACCGCTGCTCCCGAAGCCGTGATGGGACCCACTGTTAACCTCGGCGCTGCCCGGCCAGGCAAGGTGTAGTGAACTGTTCCAGCTGCGGACACGAGAATCGTCCCGGTTCCAAGTTTTGCGCCCAGTGCGGCCACGCCCTCGAGGCGACTTGCCCGGTCTGCTCCTTCAAGTCACCGCCAGATGCCAAATTCTGCAGCAACTGCGGCAGCCCGCTCGGTGATTCGGTCCAGGATGCGGCAGCTCGCCAGGTCCCGCCCGAGATGCTGACCAAGATCACGGCCGCCCGCGCCACCAACCGCATGCAGGGGGAGCGTCGCACGGTCACGATGCTGTTCGCCGACATCCAGGGGTCGACCTCGGCCGCCGAGGGCGTCGACCCCGAGGACTGGTCCGACATCGTGAACGGCGCCTTCGAACACCTGATCGCCCCGGTCTACCGGTACGAGGGGACCCTCGCCCGTCTTCTGGGCGACGCGGTCCTCGCCTTCTTCGGAGCGCCGATCGCCCACGAGGACGATCCGGTGCGGGCGGTGCGGGCCGGATTGGAGATCACCGAGCGGATGGAGTCCTACCGGGCGGAGATCGACCAGCGCTGGGGGATACCGCTCGGGGTCCGGGTGGGGGTCAACACGGGTCTGGTGGTGGTGGGAGAAGTCGGTTCTGATCTCAAGGTGGAGTACACGGCGCTTGGAGATGCGGTGAACGTCGCGGCGCGGATGGAACAGACGGCGGAGCCGGGAACGGTTCGCGTGACCGCGGACACCTGGGCGCTGGTCTCCGACCTCTTCGAAGGCGAGCAGATCGGTCCCGTCGAAGTGAAGGGCAAGTCGGAGCCCGTGGTGGCGGTGCGGGTGATCGCCCCGCGAAGGGAGGCTCAGGAAACCCGGGTGGCCCGTCCGATCATCGGACGGGCCGTCGAGCTCGAGCGGCTCGAGGATCTGATCGACCGGCTTCGTGGGGGTAGTGGTTGGCTGGCTTCGATCATGGGGGAGGCAGGCCTGGGCAAGTCACGTCTCGTCGACGAGCTCCGCAAGGGAGCCGGGGCCGCGACGAAGGTCGGGGGCAACGGTGACCTGGGATGGATGTCCGCCCACAACGAGTCCTACGAGACGTCGGTCCCCTACTCCGCAATCGCGCAGATACTGGTTCGATGGTGGGGGCTGGAGGAAGCCGAAGACCCCTATCGCGTCGTCGAGGAGGCGGTGGAGGCGGTGGTGCCCGATCTGACCGATGGCGCCGCCTATCTCGCACACGTGGCGTCGGTGTCCTTGCCTCGATCGGTGTCACAGTTCCTTGACTCACTGGAGCCGCCGGTTCTCGACCTTCGGGTTCGTCAAGCGGTTACGTCGTACCTGGAGGCGGAGGCAGGTCGCCGCCCCCTATTGGTCGGCATCGAGGATCTGCATTGGGCCGATCCGCTGACCCTCGGCTTGATCGAGGAGATGATGGCTCTCACGGAGGTGGCGCCGCTCGGCATCCTCTTCACCATGCGTCCCTACCGGGACGAGCCACCGTGGCACATCCATGAGGTAGCCCAGCGGGACCGTCCTCATCGCTATCACCACATCGATCTCGCCTCTCTCGACCGGGAATCAGCCGAGCAGCTCCTCGACACCCTGGTGGAGGGACTCAGCCTCCCCGCTTCACTGCGAGAGCGAATCTTGGAGCGCTCCGATGGCAACCCCCTCTTTATCGAGCAGATGGCTCAGGCAATCCGGGAACGGGAGGAGGAGAGCGATCGACTCACGGTTCCCACCGGCCTCAGTTCTCTTCTCACCGCTCGTCTCGACCGCCTGGAGGCGGAGTCGAAGCTGGTGGCCCAGTTCGCCTCCGTCATCGGAGCCGAGTTCGATCGAAGCACGCTGGCCGGCCTGATGGGCGAAGGGGTGGATCTCGATCGCCATCTCACCGACCTGCTCCGACGGGAGATCCTGGTCGAGAGTGGAGAACAGCCCGGCGAGATGGCCTTTCACCATGCCCTGATGCAGGAGGCCGCCTACTCCACCATGCTCCTCAGGACCAGGCGAGAACTGCACGGCCGTCTGGCGGAGCACCTGCTCGCCACCCACCCCGGCGCACTCCAGGAGATCGCCCTCCATCTGGTTGAGGCAGGGGACATGGAGCGAGCGTTCCCCCATCTGGTCGTGGCGGGCGAGAGCTCAGCCCGTTCGATGGCGCTATCAGATGCGATTCGATTCTTCACCACGGCCCTCGAGAGCATTCCGAGCGATGCCGACCCCGAACTGGTGGTGCGCGCCCACGATGGCTTGGGCGTGGCCTACACACTGGTCCCCGACCTCACCCAGTCGGAGGCCGCCTATCAGCGCCTGGTCGATTACGCCGACGACTTCGGACGGCCGTCGGCCAAGGTCACCGCCCTCAACCGCCTGGCGTTGAACACCGCAATGCTGGGCGGCGACCTGGAGACCGCCCACCACTATCTCGAAGATGCCTACACGCTGGCCACCGAGGTCGGCGACGAGTTTGGTCTTGCCCAGTACCACATGAATGCCTGCACCATCGCCGGGTTGGGAGGCGACCTCGGGACCTCTGTGGTCCACGACGAGGAGACGGCACGCTGGGGAGCCAGGCTGGGTGCGGACGAGATCAGGGTGGAAGGGCTGACTCGACTGGCCGAGAACACGGTGTGGTTGATGGACTTCGATCGGGCCATACCGGCAGTGGCTGAGGCGATCGAGGCCGCCCGAGAAGCCGGTGACGAGCACAACCTGGCCATCCTCCATTCGATGGCCGCGGCTCGACTCCGCTACCGGGAGGGAGACACCGAGGGGGCCCTGCAGCTGATGCTCGACAACGAGCCCACACTCGCCCGTTACAGCTCGTTCTTCCTGTCCATCGCCCGATCGGTGGCTGCCTACCTGCTCTACGAGTTGGGCAGGGTCGAAGAAGCGCTCGAGCACCTGCATAGCGCTAGGTCCGCCGCCGCACAGGCGCATCTCGTGTTCTTCGAGGCGGTTGCAGCCGCAGGCATGGCCCGGGTTTACGCCAGCGTGGGGATGAGCGAGGCGATGGAGGAGGCAGTCGATTCTGCGATGAAGGGGGTCAGGACGCCGCTCGGTGAGTACGTGTCATCGACAGTCTGGTCAGACTTGGGTCACGCAGCCCTGGCGACCGGTGACCTCGACAGCGCCGAGGGGCACTTCGAACGGTGCCTGAGCTCATCATCGGCCTCCAAATACTGGGAGAAGCCGCGCGCGCTGATCGGTCTGGCGCTGGTCCAGTCGAGTCGAGGCAACACCGCCCGCGGGCATTCTTTGCTCGACGAGGCGCAGACCTTCCTGTTGGAGAAGGAGATCCGGAGCTTCGACGCTCATCTCGAGCACGCTCGCGGAGAGCTGTTCTTGGTGGAGGGAGAGCCGGCACAGGCGGCCGGTCGGTTGGAGACAGCCGGTGCTCTGGCAGCAGAACAGGGCTGTCGAGTGCTTGGGATCGAGATCGCCGGGGCAGCTGCCCGAGCCTCGGCCGCCCGGGGCGACGGTGAGGCCGCCCGCAGCCACGGCGATGCCGCCCGCGTCGGGGTGAGGGAAGTGGCCAACTCGATCAATGACCCGGAACTGCGTCGGGCTCTGGAGACGGTCTGGCTGGGCCGTCTCGACGTCGAGTTGGCCACCTGAGCGGGGGGACGGGCCTCTGGCTCTCCCGTGGTTCGGCGGGCCGCTACCTTTGCGTTCCATCGCAAACGCCACACGAAGAGGACCGGGATGGACATCAAGCCCTTGATCACTGCCGAGGAGATCGAAGAGAAGCTGGCGGAGGTCGGAAAGCAGATCACGAAGGACTACGAGGGCAAGGAGCTGCTCCTGGTGGGCGTTCTCCGCGGAGCCTTCATGGTCATGGCCGACCTGGCCCGCCACATCGACCTGGCCTGCGAGTTCGACTTCATGGCGGTGTCCTCCTACGGAGCATCGACACAGACCTCGGGCGTGGTCCGCATCCTCAAGGATCTGGATGAGGAGATCGATGGACGTCATGTCCTCATCGTCGAGGACATCATCGACTCTGGCCTGACCCTCAACTATCTGCTCAAGAGTCTCCGGGTCCGCAAGCCGGCATCGCTGGAGATCGCGGCTCTGTTGCTCAAAGAAGGCATCCAGCGGGTCCCGATCGAGGTCAAGTACGTCGCATTCCCCATCGGGCCCGAGTTCGTCGTCGGCTACGGCCTCGACTATGCCGGTAAGTACCGGAACCTCCCGTATGTCGGTGTGATGGGGGAAGAGGTCTGACTGGCGGTCCGCCGCCCTACACGACTGACACAATGGGGTTCGACTACGTGGCCAACCGGCGTAGCATCTAAGTCAACCCCCTCCAGAACCGAGGTCTAGTGAATCGCACTCTGCGAACCCTCATCGTCTACGGGATGTCGATCGTCCTCGTCGCCATCCTGTTCTCGTGGTGGTTCGACCAGGTGGCCGGTCCCGAAGAGATCCCCATGTCCCAGTTCGTGGAGAACGTCGAGGACGGCGAGTACGAAGAGGTCGTTCTTCTCGCCCGCTCCCGGCGTGCCCAGGCGCGGGTGGTGGACTCCGAGTCGGAGTCGGGGGCATTCGACCAGGTGGCCAGCTATGTCGAGGGTTTCGAGTCAGAACTGACCGCGACGCTGGAGAGGTCGGGAACCCAATGGTCGACCGACGAGGAGCCGGCAGGGTTCGTGGAAGTCCTGATCGGCTTCCTCCCCTGGTTGTTCCTTCTCGGCTTCATGGTCTTCATCTTCATGCAGATGCAGGGTGGCGGGAACCGGGTGATGCAGTTCGGCAAGTCCCGGGCCAAGGTCGTCGGCAAGGAACAGCCCAAGGTCACGTTCGAGGACGTCGCAGGTTTGCAGGAGGCGAAAGAAGAGCTCGAGGAGATCAAAGACTTCCTCGCCAGCCCCGACCGGTACCGTCAGATCGGGGCGAAGATTCCCAAGGGGGTGCTGCTCTTCGGACCGCCCGGGACCGGCAAGACCCTTCTCGCCCGTGCCGTCGCGGGAGAGGCCGGAGTCCCGTTCATGTCGATCTCCGGGTCCGATTTCGTCGAGATGTTCGTCGGTGTCGGCGCCGCTCGGGTCCGTGACCTGTTCGAACAGGCCAAGCAGACCGCTCCGGCCATCATCTTCATCGACGAGATCGACGCAGTCGGGCGTCACCGGGGGGCCGGCCTGGGCGGGGGCCACGACGAGAGGGAGCAGACCCTCAACCAGCTACTGGTCGAGCTCGACGGTTTCGAGGGCAACACGGGAGTGATCGTGATGGCGGCCACCAACCGCCCCGACATCCTCGACCCAGCCCTACTGCGTCCGGGCCGCTTCGACCGCCAGATCACCGTCGACGCCCCCGACGTGGAGGGACGGGAAGCCATCCTCGCCGTGCACTCGAAGGGCAAGCCGCTGGGCGAAGACATCGACCTCGCCGTGCTCGCCCGCCGCACTCCCGGCTTCACCGGTGCGGACCTCGCCAATCTGATCAACGAAGCCGCTCTCCTCACCGCCCGCAAGCGGGCCAAGGCGATCACGATGGTGGAGCTGGAAGAGGCCATCGACCGTGTCATCTCAGGGCCCGAGAGGAAGACCCGGATTCTCTCGGAGGACGAGCGCAAGACGATCGCCTATCACGAGACGGGTCATGCCCTCGTGGGATACGCGCTGCCCAACTCCGACCCGGTCCACAAGATCACCATCGTCTCACGTGGCCGCTCCCTCGGACACACCCTCGCCCTCCCCACCCATGACAAGTATCTCTCGAAGCGAAGCGAGCTGGTCGATCGCTTGGCGATGCTGCTCGGTGGGCGAACCGCCGAGGAGCTGATCTTCGCCGACCCATCGACTGGGGCCGCCGACGACATCGAGAAGGCGACTTCGATCGCAAGACGCATGGTCATGGAGTACGGGATGAGCGACGAGCTCGGTCCGATGCAATACGGGAAGCCCAATGGGGAGGTCTTCCTCGGTCGTGACTACTCCCGTCAGCAGGACTACTCGGACGAGGTCGCCGCCTTCATCGACTCCGAGGTGCGCAAGCTGATCATCGCCGCTCATGTGGAGGCGCGCACCATCCTCGAGCACCACAGGGACGCCCTGGAGCGGATGGTCGAGGCCCTGCTGGAGAAGGAGACCGTCGACCGTGACGAGGTCGCAGAGATCTTCAGCGACGTCCCCAAGTGGGAGCACGCCTTCGACGGCTCGCTTCGCATCCGATACCCGGACAACCCGGTGCTGCCCCAGCAGCGGGAGGAAATCGCAGCCGCAGTCGAGAAGAAAGACGAGGAGGCCGAAGAGGTCACCGAGTCGCTCAAACTCGGCCGCAAGCTGCCCCGCACCAAGGGACGGCCCGCCGAGGCCTGACGGCTTCGATATGAGGGGGGACGACCCCCCTCAGACCCCC
>CAZYCX010000072.1:0-10391 GCA_964645875.1 uncultured Acidimicrobiaceae bacterium | reverse complement strand
CACTGCAACGGGCTGTCCCGGTCAGCGTCGAGCTGACCTAGACAAGTCGGGGGGTTCTCCTCCGATTCCTCGTGCCGGCCGGCCCCCCTGCCCCCTCCGGCCGGCACGAGGACCCCGACCCACCTCCACTCATCTCACAACAAACATGTTGTCAGCCAGGATTAGCCGGCAATGGTGAAAGCGGCGGCCACGGTGAGCCTCACCGGACCACTGGCGCTCCAGGGCGGCCAGGCGAAGGCCGGTCTCAGATGGTGGGCCGCCCAAGCCGGGAATATCGACCTCGAGATAATCGACGACGCCGGGTCGGCGTCGGTCGCCGCCGCCGCATATCAACGCTGGGTCGGCGAAGGTGTCGACATTCTGTTGGGCCCATACGGCAGCAACCTGGTCCGAGCGGTGATCCCGGTGGTGACCGACGCACAAAGGATGATGTGGAATCACGGTGGCTCGGCCGATGACCTGGCCCATCGCCTAGTGGTGCCGATTCCCGCACCAGCATCCACCTACTTTCAAGGGGCCGTCGAAATCGCCGCCAAATTGGGAATGGAGGAAATACTGCTGGTAGCGGGCCGCGGCCCGTTTGCGGCCGCGGTGGCCTCCGGCGCCCAGACCGCAGCCAACCGGGCCGGCGTTCAGCTCAGGGAAATCGAGTTGAAGGAGACATCAGAAATCGTTGCGGGAGCCGCCGGTGCGGCGGTTCTGGTCGTCGGCACCTTCGACCAAGACGTGGCCATCGTCACAGAACTACACCACCTCCACTCTGGGCTGGTCGCCTGCGTGGCTGCCGGTCTACCCCAGTTCGGAAAACGACTTGGTTCAGCCGCTGAGGGAGTGCTGGGACCGGTGCAGTGGATCCCCAAAGCGGCCACACCCCAGATTGGTCCGAGCGGCACCGAATACACCCGGCACTATCAGGCGATGTTCGATAGCCAACCCAGTTATGTGGCCGCCCAGGCAACCGCCGCCGGGCTCCTCGCCGAAGAAGCCCACCGGCTCGAACTCAGATCCGACGATGTGCAGCGCTGGCAGACCAGCACACTTCTCGGCGACTTCACCATCGACGGTTCCTGGTGTCAGGTCGGACACAAAGCCCACACCATCCGCTGGCAGCACGGCCATCAGGTTCCGCTTACGTGACCTGGCATGATCCTGAAGAGACCAGATCAGCTATAGCCGTTCACGTCTGTGCGGCTCATCGCCGGTGTCATCTTGACGAGGTCACTTGCGACCCCTTCACATGCTCGTTTCGGACGTCATCCATGTTCTACAAGTGTTCAAGATGCTCCTGCAGCCCGACATTGAAGACGGCATAGTCCCAGGTCAGACTGTTGTCCATCAATGTAGACCGCCGTCTCCGGAGCCGGGTTAGCGCAGGTGCGATTCATGCCGGGGCACCGTTGGCTCTGCGGATCGCCCTTAGCTACCCGAATCGTACGCCTTGATCGAAAGGAAGCGGATGGGCAGATCGAGCATGGCTGTGGGGCCGTGGGGGACTTCTCCTTCGAATTGGAGGCTGTCCCCAGAGCCCAACGCGTAGCGCGAGGTTCCTACCCCGTACTCCATCTTGCCTTCCAGCATGTAGAGGAACTCGACTCCGGGATGCTGGTAGAGCGGAAAGACTTCGGTGGGCTTGGCGAGGGTGAACAGCACCGGCTCTAGTAGTCGCTTGGGCCCGCGCATCACACCGAGCATGTGGGATCGGTGGCCTCGAGCGCGGTTTTCGCCTTGATGCTCGATTTCGATTCCCTGGCCGTCGGGGACGTAGATGGCGTCGTGTTCTTCCTCAAGGCCCCGGAACAGCGCGGTGACGGGAACTCCCAGAGCGGTGGCCACGGAAGCCAGGCTGGTCAGGCTCGGTGAGGCCTGAGCGTTCTCGATCTTGGAGACCATCCCCTTGGAGAGGCCGGTGCGCTCGGAAAGCTGAGTTATGGTCAGCTCCAATTGCTGCCGGTACTCACGCACTCGTTGCGCGATGGTGGAGGCGAGCATGCGCTCTAAGCGTTCGGCGCCTGCTCTCCGGTCTTCAGGGACCACGGCGGCCTCAATAGAGGGTGAGGTAGCGGTCGATCTCCCAGTTCGACACCTGCGCGTGGTAGTCGTTGAACTCGGCCCGCTTGACCTCAATGAAGTAGTCGGCGTAGCTCCCGCCTGGCACCGTGCCTAACGCGCCTTTCACCACGTCGTCGGCCGCCAGCGCCTCCAGAGCATGGATCAGGGTCACCGGCATCATCTTGATCTCGCGGTGCGCCACCTCGGACATAGAAAGCTCGTAGAGGTTGTCCTCGCTTGGATCTCCGGGGTCGAGGTCCCGCTCGACGCCGTCGAGCCCGGCGGTGGCAAGCGCCGCCAACGCCAGATACGGATTGGCGGAGCCGTCGACGGTGCGGTTCTCTACACGGCCCGGCTCGGGTATGCGCAGCATCTGGGTGCGGTTGTTGCGCCCATAGCTGATGTAGGCCGGCGCCCAGGTAGCTCCCGAGGTAGGGGGCCCCACCCCCATTCTCTTGTAAGAGTTGACGGTGGGCGCGGTGATGGCGCAGAGCGCACTCGCATGCTCGAGGATCCCGGCGACGAAGGCATAGGCCATCTTGGACAGACCCAGACCGCGAGGATCGGAACCGTCGAGGAAGAGGGCCTCTCCCTTATCGGACCACATCGAGGAGTGGACGTGGAGCCCGTTCCCGGTCAGATTGGAGAAGGGCTTGGGCATGAAGGTGGCCAGGAATCCGCGCTGCTGTGCGAGAGTGTGGACCATGTAGCGGAAGAAGACCAGCCGGTCGGCCGAAACCAGGGCATCGGCGTAGGCGAAGTTCTGCTCGAACTGGCCGTTGGCATCTTCGTGGTCGTTGGCGTAGTTACCCCACCCGAGCTGGTTCATGTACCGCGACACCGTGGTGAGGTGGTCGTACATCCTGGTGAGCCCCTTGGCGTCATAGCAGGGCTGTTCTGCGGTGTCGAGCGGGTCGGCCAGGGAGATGGCCCCGTCGTCGTTTCGCCTTATCAGAAAATGCTCGGCCTCAAAGCCCACGTTGAAGACCAATCCCCGTTCGGCCACTTTGGTGAGCTGCTGTTTGAGGATGTAGCGGGGGGAATATGGCCAGTCTTCGCCGTCCACCTGAATGTCGCATTGGAGCACGGCCAGCCCGGGCTGCCAGGGCACCGGCGTGTAGGTTGCCGGGTCGGGGATGGCGATCATGTCCGGATCCGCCGGGCTCTGGCCCATGGGCCCCGCGGCGAATCCGGCGAAGCCGACCCCGTCGTTTACCAGCATGTCGAAGGACTGCATGGGGACCAGCTTGGCGCATGGCTTTCCGTGCATATCGACGAACATGGCAAAGAAGAACTCAATCCCGTCGTGTTCAGCCTGTTCTTTGAGTTCGGAGTGTTCCGACACGTCCTCGCCTCCTTTGCGGCAGCGCTACGATACCACCTTATGTTGCCTGAAATGAAACTCTGTGTACCATGAGTGAACTGAGAAAAATGGAATTCAGGAGGAGCTATGTGCGGGATTGTAGGGCTACATCTCCGCGACCAGGATCTATACCCACGGCTGGGTGAGATGTTGACACCGATGCTGGTGGCGATGGGTTCGCGGGGCCCTGATTCGGCCGGCATAGCCATCTTCGACGACGACCTTCCGGCTGAGGTGACACGCTGGTCGTTAGGCGCTCCCCGGTCAGGTTTCGATTGGGAGAAGGTGGCTGGCCGTTTGGGCGCTGAGCTGGCCGCCACGGTACAGGTCCGTCCCGTCGCCGACGATGCCGTTCTCCTCATCGACTCCGACCCTGATCTGGTGGAGAAGTGTCTGTCCGACTGGTACCCCGAGGTCCGGATAGTGTCATACGGGCATGCAGTCGAGGTGTTCAAGGATGTGGGCCACCCGGCCGTGATCTGTGAGCGCTACCAGATTGCCTCCCGGTCGGGGTACCAGGGGCTTGGTCACACCAGGATGGCCACCGAGTCCGCAGTGACCACGGCCCATTCCCACCCCTTCGCCGCCGGCGCGGACCTGTGTCTGGTCCACAACGGGTCATTCTCGAATTACGCCACGATTCGGCGCCGCCTCGCCGACGCCGGTGTCACTTTCCAGACCGACAACGATTCCGAAGTAGCGGCCCGCTTCCTGGCCTACGAGATCGCCCACGGTGCCGACCTCGGCCAGGCGTTGGAGCGGTTGATGGGAACCCTGGACGGCTTCTTCACCCTCCTCGTCGCAACCGATACCCAGTTCGCCGTGGTACGGGATGCCTTCGCCTGCAAGCCAGCAGTCATCGCCGAGACCGAAGCGTACGTAGCCATGTCCTCCGAGTACCACGCCCTCACCGGGCTACCGGGGATCGAGACGGCCAAGGTGTTCGAGCCCATGCCGACCGAAATACACGTATGGTCGCGCTGAGCTGTGACGAGCTGACCACCACCGAGATCAACCGTCGTCTCCGTGCGTCACCCCCGGGGACGGAGGTGACGATCACCGAGCCCCGAGGGCGACACAACCTGGCGGTGGGGTTGTTCAACCAGATCGATATAACCATCGAAGGTAACGCCGGGTACTTCATCGCAGGTCTATGCCAGGGACCCGACGTCACCGTCAACGGGTTCGTGGGCTGGTCGGTGGCCGAGAATCTCATGGGGGGAACGGTGCGGGTGAACGGCAACGCATCGGAGTGCGCCGGGGCGTCGGCGCACGGCGGCGAGATCTTCATCGCCGGCGACGCCTCCTCCCGGGCCGGGATCTCCTTGAAAGGCGGGACGATCATGGTGGCAGGAGACGTGGGCCACATGAGCGGATTCATGGCCCAGGCCGGGATCATGGTGGTCGGGGGCAATGCCCATGAGGCCCTCGGGGACAGCCTCTACGAGGCAGTGATATACGTGGCCGGAAAGATCGACTCGCTCGGCTCCGATGCCCGGGTCGAGGAGCTGGGGGACGAAGACATCCACCTGCTGAAGCGTCTTGTGGAGCGCAGTGGCTTCGACCACATCGAGCCGGAGAACATGACCAAGGTGGCCTCCGCCAGGGAGCTGTACCGGTTCGAGGCGCTCTCAGGCAAAGAGTACTGATGTCCGAGCCTTCCCTCCATCCCATCCCTCCGCAGGGCCGGCGGCGTAGCGCCACCTTCACGCCAGAGGTCATCGGCCAGATCCACACGGCCGCGGTGGAGGGTCATTACGAGATCCGGGGAGGAGGACCCAAACGGGCGGTGGCCGGGTTCGACGACCTGGTGTTTCTCACCGCGTCGGCCTCCCGATACCCACTGGAGGGCTATCGGGAGCGCTGTGACACCAGGACCATGTTGGGGACCCGTCTCGCCTCCAAACCGATCGAGCTCAAGATCCCCATAACCATCTCCGGGATGAGTTTCGGCTCGCTCTCCGCCAACGCCAAGGAGGCTCTGGGACGAGCCGCCACCATGGTGGGCACATCAACAACCACCGGCGACGGGGGAATGACCCAAGAGGAGCGTGAAGCGTCAAAGATCCTGGTCTATCAGGCGCTGCCCTCCCGTTACGGGTTCAACCCCTCAGACCTGGTCAAGGCGGACGCGATTGAAGTGGTGATCGGCCAGGGCGCCAAGCCGGGTGGTGGTGGCATCCTCCTCGGCCAGAAGGTCAGTGACCGGGTCGCCGAGATGCGCACCCTGCCTCCGGGAGTTGACCAACGCTCGGCAAGCCGTCATCCCGACTGGACCGGCCCGGACGATTTGCGTATCAAGATCGAAGAGCTGCGCGAGGCCACTAACTGGGAGAAGCCAATCTACGTGAAGATCGGAGCCACCAGGGTGGAGAACGACGTGAAGCTATGTGTGGCAGCCGGGGCGGACGTGGTCGTGGTCGACGGGCTGCAGGGCGGGACCGCGGCAACCCAGGACGTCTTCATCGAACACGCCGGCATTCCCACCATGCCGGCGGTGCGTCAAGCGGCTGAAGCGCTGCGGGATATCGGCATGGAAGAAGAGGTGCAGCTCATCGTCTCGGGTGGAATCCGCAACGGCGCCGACGTGGCCAAGGCCCTGGCCCTCGGGGCTGACGCGGTCAGCATCGGCACCGCGGCCCTGATCGCTCTCGGCTGCAACAGCCGCGTCTACACCCTCGACGGGGTGGAATACGACGCCACCGCCGACTATGCCGCAATGGGCACCGAGCCCGGGTACTGCCACCACATGCACACTGGCCTATGTCCCATGGGCATCACCACTCAGGATCCTGGGTTGGAGCGACGCCTCGACCCGGAGCTAGGGGCGCGCCGTGTCGCCAACTATCTGGCCTCCCTGACCATGGAGCTGACCGCGCTGGCCCGGGCCTGCGGGAAGTCTGACGTTCACAACCTGGAGGCAGAGGACCTGGTTGCCCTTACCGTGGAAGCGGCGGCTATGGCCAGGGTGCCCCTGGCCGGCACCGACTGGATCCCCGGTTGGGAGAAATGACCTCGGATTAGGGCCTCAGCGTGGTGCCCAGGGGTGGGGGCTCGGGATGGGGCGGGTGCGCCTCGTGGAGCTCCTCGTCGGAAGCGATCAGCGCCGTTCCGCCCCGGAACATCACCCGCTCCAAACGCAGACGCCGGTAGTGCTCCTCGGCCTCCTTGTACTCGCGGTTCTCGTCCCGAATGTTCTTCCAGTGCCAGAGCAGCCAGAGTACGACCGTGACCACCACGAACAGCCACTCCAGGCCCTCGAAGGGATACAGCGCTCCGATCTCACCCGGGTTGCTGAAGGAATCGAGTCCGGTTGACGGCATGGCTTACCTCCTCAGGGCCTCTCCGAGCCCTCGTCCGGGGGCTCGGGAACTCGCAGCGGGTACAGATCGGGCAGCAGTTCCCGCGCCTCCTCGCGTTCCACCGTTTCGAACGGGGTCTCACGCTGCTCCTCGTAGGGGTAGACGTCTCCGTAGGCGTGGGTGTCCAGTCCCGCAAGCTCGACTGCCACGGGAACCCGCAGCAGATTCGCCGCGTTCAGGATCTTTGCCACCACGAACGCAGGCAAGAAACCGAGAACGCCGAACATGATGATGGCGCCCAGAATCTGCCCGATGGGATTGATCGCCGGCAATCCCTCGGGGGTGGTGAACCAGGCCAGACCGTCCCGCACCGGCTCGGCGGCCGGGTAGCCCCAGAGCACGAACCCGGCGACTACGACCCCGAAGAAGCCGGCATAGCCGTGCACCGCCACCGCGCCGACCACGTCGTCAACCTTGAAGCGACGCTCCACCCAGTTGTGCAGGTAGAAAGCGATCGCTGCACCGGCCCCGGCGATCAGCATGGCCTGCAACGGGTGGTAGAGGTCGTTGCCCGCCGATGCCGCGATGATGCCGGCCAGGCCTCCCGAGAATGTCCAGAACGGATCCCCCTTGCTGAGCAGGAAGGCCACCAGCAAGCCCCCGGCCAGCGAGAGCAAGAAGTTGAAGGTGATGGCAGACAGGGTGGTGGGCATCAGGTAGATGTTGGTGGCGGAGAAGAAGGGCTCACCGTCGGTCCCCACGTTGAGGATCGGAATGTTGCAGGCGACGTAGAAGCCCCAGAAACCCGTGTAGATCAGGAACAGCCCTACACAGCGCATCCACACGTTGTGCGGCGGGATCTCACGGGGCGTGCCGTCGCGGCGGAACTTACCGATACGGGGTCCCAACACCAGGATCACACCCAAGGCGAACCCGCCAGCTATAGCGTGGATTACCCCGGAGGCGTAGGCGTCGTGGTAGCCCATGATCTGCACCATCCAGCCCTCGGGGTGCCATCCCCACGCAGCGTCGATGATCCAAAACACCGAACCGATCAGGACGGCCAGTATCAGGAACGCCCCGATTCGGATGCGTTCCAGCACCGCCCCAGAGACGATGGAGGCGGCGGTCCATGAGAACAGCAGGAACGCCGCCCAGAATACCCCGGTGATGCGGTCCTGCATGTGCGGGCCCATCAACTCCGCCCACGGCGTGAAGTCGGCCGCCGCTGGGTGGATCCCGCCATAGATTCCCGGGCCGGCCGGATAAGCGAAGTAGATCCACCAGCCGAAGAAGAAGAAGGTGACGGTGACCAGCGGTATCAGCATCACGTTCTTCATCATCGTGTGCTGTACGTGCTTACGGCGCGACGAACCGGCCTCGTACAAGAGGAATCCGGCATGGATCAAGAACATCAGGGCGACAGTCAGCCAGTAGTAGAACTCGGTGAAGATGGTGCTCAAGGCGGTGAGTTCATCAACCACGTCCAGCTCCTTCCTCTCTGGGCGCAGGCGCAGAAGCGGGTGCCATCGTCCTCGGTCGATCGCGTCACGATCGCTTAAGGATCATCCGATCCTAGATCGGTGCGACCCGTCGGGTCAACTAGTTCTCAACATTGTTCACCCTTGTTCAACAGATTCAAGCTCGGCTCATATGCCAGCCCCCCGATAGTCGACCAGCCGGGAACAGAAGCACGACGCTACGAGATCGCCGCGCCGTCTCTTCCATGGAATGGCATGAGCAGCGTTGGCGCTGTCGCCAGCAGCATTGCCAGCAGTGGAAGAGACAGGCTGGAAGGCAACAACGCCACCACCAGCATGCCGATCCAACCGATAAGCCGGGTACGGCGGTTCGTAAAGCGAGCACGATCGCCGAAGCTGAGCAGGTAAAGCATCCCACCCGTCGAGCCCAGCGCGCCTGCCGCCAGGATCAAGACCAGAGTCCAGCCCGAATCGGCAAACTGGATAAGGTTGGCCACAACCACCCAGATCCCCAGAGCAACGAACACCAGCCCCACCAACCGAGCCAGACCCCTACTCAACGTCCCAAGCACCCCAAACAGAGTATCAGCAGCCCTAACGGGCCTCACGGGAGTCGGACCCCGGTCATCCCCGCTCGGTTGACGTCCAGGGGGATTACGACTTGGACTGGGAACTCAACGGCGACTGGTCGTCAAGTCCAGATGAGCAAATAGGGCATCGAGGTCGTCGGGCCCAATCCACTCGACGTACGACTCGTCGTCTGGTAGTGACATCGTGACGAGGGCGATGAGACCCGATCTAATGGCCGCCGATGAGTCGAGGCTCGCGGCGGATGCCGAGCTGACAAGGGTCCTTGAACCAGGGATGCCCGGCGTTGACAAGAGGACAGTCTAGGAGGGGAGCGGTTTGGTGAGCTGCTTGTTTAACAACTGCGAGCGCCGACTCACCTGGCTTGCCCAAGGCGAAGGAGGAGTGCTTTTCCCTGGCTACTGACCTGCGATGACGAGGATGAAGATCACTAATCCAATATTGAGGACAGTCCAGGCCATACCGCAGAACACTGCCCACTGTCGCTCGTTGTAGTGAGTTGACCGCCAAGCTCGAACTACCGCAGTACGACCTCTCATGACTCTCTATCGACAAAAGAGCATGCCTTGCTTGAACCCCTTCGGGTTCTCCATCTGATCGACACTCTCAGCGGGTTCAGCGAGGGCGAACGAGATGGCGATGGGAGTTGTAGTAGTTCGTGGTCGGTGTGGCGGAGGTCGGCGTCATCGGTCGGCAACCTGAGGTGATCCCTCCAAGGCGGCGATTCCCACGACTTGCGAAGAATCCGCCACCTACATTCGTAACGCAAGCTGCCCTTAAAGGGGCCCCTGCCATGCCCGGCAGTGCCCAATCCGGGAGGACAGGTCATCCGCACGCCCGGACATAGTTAAGAGGCTCTGGCTCGCAGACCTTCCAAGAAAGGCCCTCCCTGCTTCTCCGGAGGCGGAGGAGGGCCATTCCATAGACAATCGAAGGTGCAATGGTCTGTTCTCGAGACGAGAACGGGTGGCCCTCGACGGGGAGTCGTTCCCAGTCAACCCCTCCGATCACCCGTTGGGTCTGTAGCCAGACGAACTCTTCGACGGCCGGCCGGCGAGGATCGGGAAAGTCCACCGGAAGTGTCTCGGCTGCCGCAAGACTGGGAAGACCGTGCTCGTGAAAGGTCCAAACCCAATCTGTTGGCCGTGACGAGTCGAGGCTCGCGGCGGATGCCGAGCTGACAAGGGTCCTTGAACAAGGGGTGCCCGGTGTTGACAAAAGGACAGTCCTAACCCGCCGGCCGTTGTCCCTGATCGACTGCTTCATACATCGGATTCTGTTCCAGTCCTCGTCAGGGTCTCGATCGATTCGAGCAGCGGGTCGTCCACGTTTGCTGGGTTTGGTAGAAGTGCCGAGGAAGGCACGTTTTGGCTATTTTCGCTGCGAGGGATGGACACGCATTGATGGTGGCGAAAGTTTGGCCTCTCGCCGGAGAGTTCCTCGGCCTGTCGTATCGGCCTCTGAACCTATCGGGCGCATCCCGTGACTGCCGACCCGCCCGCAGCGGGTTCTATCGCGTCGGCTCCTCGACAGCGGTGAGGAGCACCACCACCCCGGCCACCGCGGCACCTGCCGCGGTGAGAGCCACGACCGACATGTCGGTGTTCT
>CAZYCX010000071.1:0-10802 GCA_964645875.1 uncultured Acidimicrobiaceae bacterium | reverse complement strand
AGTGCCCATTAGTTTGTGGGCAGGTAACGTGGGCCAAAGGGGGACGTATGAAAGCGGTGATTCTTGCGGGGGGTTTGGGCACCCGTCTCAGTGAGGAGACGACGGTCAGACCCAAGCCGATGGTCGAGATCGGTGAGCAGCCGATACTCTGGCACATCCTCAAGACCTACAGCCACTACGGCATCACGGACTTCATCGTCTGCGCCGGGTACAAGGGTCACACGATCAGTGAGTGGTTCGCGAATTACCGGCTCCGAACCGCCGACGTCACGTTCGACTTCTCCGACCACTCGATCAACTATCACGAAGACTCTGCTGAGAAGTGGCGGGTGAGCGTGGTTCACACCGGTGAGGAGACCATGACCGGAGGCCGGCTGTTGAGAGTCCGTGACTACATCGGTGACGAGACCTTCTGTTTCACCTACGGCGACGGGGTGGCCGACATCAACATCACCGAGCTGATCGACTTCCACCACACGGAGGGCCGTGAGGCGACGATGACCGTCGTCCAGCCAGCGGGCCGCTTCGGGGCGGTCACGCTCCACCCTGGTCAGACCGAGGTCGACAGTTTCATGGAGAAGCCGAAAGGTGACGGAGCGTGGATCAATGGTGGCTTCTTCGTGCTCGAGCCGAGCGCTATCGACCACATCGCCGGCGACGCCACGGTGTGGGAACAGGAGCCAATGCGATCGCTGGCCCACGACGGCCAGCTCTCCGCCTACCGCCACGAGGGTTTCTGGCAGCCGATGGACACCCTCCGTGACAAGGCGCTGCTCGAGTCGCTGTGGGACTCCGGAGAGCCACCCTGGAAGGTGTGGTGACCGCTTGATCATCGTCGACACCGCCCTGGCCGAGCGCGCCGAGGCCGGCGATCCGATCCTCTTCGGCATGTTCGGCGCCGGGTTCATGGGACGAGGAATCCTCAATCAAGGCAGGTACCTGCGGGGGATCCGATGCGCCGCGGTATGCAACCGGACGATCGAAACGGCGATAAACGCCGTCAAGGCGGCAGGTGTGGACGACTTCGAGGTGGTCCACAGCCCGGCCCAGCTCGACGAGGTCACCCGACGGGGCGGCACCGCCGTCACCGACGACCCTGGGGTGCTCGCCGGCGCGGAGTCTCTCGAGTGTCTATTGGAGGCCACCGGGCACGTCGAGTACGGAGCCCGGGTCGTCACACTCGGCATCGACAACGGAAAACACGTCGTTCTGATGAACGCCGAGCTCGACGGCACTGTGGGCCCGCTGCTGAAGAGAAGGGCCGACGAAGCCGGTGTCCTCTACACCGGCGCCGACGGCGATCAGCCCGCGGTGCAACTCAACCTCCACCGGTTCGTCACCAGCCTGGGCCTCCACCCACTGGTCTGCGGGAACATCAAGGGTCTCCAGGACCACTACCGCAACCCCACCACCCAGGAATCTTTCGCTCGCCAGTGGGGCCAGACCCCATCGATGGTGACCAGCTTCGCCGACGGGACCAAGATCTCCTTCGAGCAGGCGATCGTGGCAAACGCCACCGGGATGCAGGTCGCAGAGCGCGGCATGACCGGAATGAACTACGACGGTCACGTCGACGACCTCGTCGACCGATATGACCCCGATCGGCTCCGCGAGCTGGGGGGCGTGGTGGACTATGTGGTGGGCGCCCGACCGAGTCCTGGCGTCTACATCCTCGCCGAGGCCCGCGACGACACCCAGGCCCACTACCTGAGCTACGGAAAACTCGGAGACGGGCCCCTGTACAGCTTCTACGTCCCCTACCACCTCACCATCTTCGAGGCACCACTGACCGTGGCCAGGGTGGTTGCCCTCGGCGATGTTGCCATCGCCCCCGCCGGCGGGCCTCGTGTCGAAGTGATCACGGCGGCGAAGACCGACCTGAACGCAGGCGACACCATCGACGGTCTCGGTGGCTACATGACCTACGGGTTGTGCGAGAACCACGAAACCACCCGCCGGGAGGGCTTGTTGCCGATCGGTCTCGCCGAGGGTTCGGTGCTGCGGCGAAATGTTGCCAAGGACGAGCTGGTATACGTCGACGACGTGGACTACCCCGCAGACACCCTGATCCACCGGCTCCGCGCCGAACAGGACGCCCTGTTCGACACCGGAGGTGTGTCCCCATGACCAGCGCCACCATCCCCGCCGACGGACGCCAGGTGGTGGCCGACGACCTGAGAATGATCACCGACCGGCTTGACAACGAGTTCGAAGAGATGGCGGCCGGCTCGCTGCTGCTGGTAGGAGGTGGCGGATTTCTCGGTTACTACCTGGTCCAGGCCATCGGAGCCTGGAACGACGAGCGGCCCGACCAGCGGATCTCGGTGACCGTCTACGACAGTTGGATCCGTGGCCGGCCCCACTGGCTTCACAGGCTCGGGGAGACCGACTGGCTCGATGTCGAGACCGTCGACATCACCGATCCGCTGCCTGGGGACACGCCCGACTTCGACTGGATGATTCACGCCGCATCGATCGCCTCCCCCATCTTCTATCGGGAGCACCCGATCGAGACGATGGATGCCAACGTCAACGGGCTGCGCAACCTCCTCGACCATGCGAGGAGGAGAGCGGACGCCGGCTCACCACCACAAGGGTTTCTGTTCTTCTCCACATCCGAGATCTACGGCGACCCCACCCCCGACGCCATCCCCACACCGGAGACCTACCGAGGGCTTGTGAGCAGCACCGGGCCACGGGCGTGCTACGACGAGTCGAAGCGCTACGGGGAGACCTTGTCGGTCAACTTCGCCCGGGTCCACGGGCTTCCGGTCAAGATCGCCCGCCCCTTCAACAACTACGGGCCGGGACTCAAGATCAGCGACGGCCGAGTCATCCCCGACTTCGCCAGGGACATCCTCACCGGGAACGACATCGTCATGCACTCCTCGGGCGATCCGACCCGCACCTTCTGCTATATCGCCGACGCAATCGTCGGCTACTACGAGATCCTCGTGCGCGGCCGAGATGGCGAGCCGTACAACATCGGCACTGACGAGCCAGAGATCTCCATCGCCGATCTCGCCGACAAGATGGCGGCCATTGCACGAGAGGACCTCGGATATGAGGGCCAGGTGGTCCACCGATCCAGCGAAGACGCCGATTACCTGGTGGACAACCCCAACCGCCGCTGCCCCGACATCACCAAGGCCCGCAGAGAGCTGGAATACGACCCACAGGTTTCGCTCGACGACGGGCTGAGACGGTCACTGCTCTGGTACCGCGACCAAGAGACGGCCGGGTGATGTAGAGATGCGGGTGTCGATCATCGGAGCCGGATATGTGGGCCTGGTGAGCGGGCTCGGCCTCGCCGAGATCGGACACGAGGTCATCTGCGTCGACCTCGACCAGGAGCGCGTCGACCAGATAAACGAAGGAGACCCGCCTTTCTACGAGGAGGGCCTAGCCGGGCTGCTCGACACCCACGCCGGAAAACGTCTCATCGCAAGCACCGATCTCGCCGATGCAGTCCGACAGACCGAGCTGACCATCATCGCGGTCGGTACCCCATTCGATGGCGAGCAGATCGCTCTGCAACAGATCGAAGGGGCCAGCCGCGAAGTCGGTCGGGCGCTAGCTGAAAAAGACGGCTATCACATGGTGGTCGTCAAGAGCACGGTGGTGCCAGGCACCACCGACTCGTTGGTGGTGCCAACCCTCGAGGAGGCCTCCAACAAGCGTGCCGGCCGGGACTTCGGAGTCGGAATGAACCCCGAGTTCCTCAGGGAGGGCAACGCCATCGTCGATTTCATGGAGCCCGACCGGATCGTGCTCGGGGCAATCGACCAGCGGAGCCAGGACGTGATGGCCGACCTGTACAAACCGTTCGCCGACGTCGAATTGGTAAATACCACCCCCAGAACCGCGGAGATGATCAAGTACACGGCCAACTCGCTCCTCGCCACACTGATCTCCTTCTCCAACGAGATCGCGAACCTGGCAGCCAGGGTCGGGGTCGACGCCATGGAGGTGATGCGCGGCGTCCACCTCGACAAGCGCTTCACCCCCTTCGCCGAGGGCGGCGACAGGATCTGGCCCGGGTCTATCACCTATCTCGAGCCCGGCTGCGGCTTCGGGGGGAGTTGTTTTCCCAAAGACGTGAAGTCCCTCATCGCCTTCGGTGAGCAGAACGATTCACCCATGCGGCTGCTCCGGTCGGTAATCGAGGTCAACGAGTCCCAGCCCGCTCAGATGATGGAGCTATTGAGCCGGCACTTCCCCGAATTGGAGGAGGTAGCAGTCACCGTGCTGGGCATGGCCTTCAAGCCGGGCACCGACGACATCAGGGAATCGCCTTCTCTCGAGGTCACCGGAGAGCTGCTTGCCCGGGGAGCGAACGTGACCGTCTTCGACCCTGTGGCCAGCAAACCGGTCGAGGAGCTCTATGGGAGCCAGGTACGTTATGCCGACGACCTCGAGGACGCTATCTCCGGTTCGAAGGCGATCCTGCTCATGACCCGATGGAGCGAGTTCGAGCGGTTGCCCTCTTTGCTGAGAACCCGTCAATCCCAGCCATTGGTAGTCGACGGCCGCCGCCTCCTCCACCCCGACAGCGTCGAGCGGTACGAGGGCATAGGTTTGTGAGCGGCTAGATGGAGTTCCGCCCTCAGCGGATCCCGGGCTGTCACGTGGTGGCTCTCGAAGCGATCAGCGACGAGCGCGGGTTCTTTGCCCGGGCCTTCTCGGCGGATGAGTTCACCGCGGTAGGTCTGGACCCGACCATCTCTCAGATGAATCTATCCCGTTCGGAGAGAGCCGGGACCACGCGTGGGATCCACTGGCAGGACGAACCGTACGCCGAAGCCAAGTTCGTGAGATGCATAAGCGGTCGGGTTTTCGATGTGTGCGTGGATATCCGCCCGGGATCGGAGACCTGGGGCCGTTGGGTCGGTGTCGAGCTGTCTGCTGAAAACCGACTCGCTCTCTACTTACCCCCTGGCTGTGGGCATGCCTACCAGACCCTCGAACCGGGCACCGAGCTTCTCTACTCGGCCTCCGCTCCCTACATGCCTGACCACGAGCGGGGTGCCCGTTGGGACGATCCGGCTTTCGACATCGACTGGCCGCTCCGAGAGAACCTCGTCATCTCGGAGAAGGACCAAGAGTGGCCCCCGGTGGAGACAGAATGAAGGATGTCTCGGTCATCGTCCTCGCCGCCGGGTCGGGCTCCAGATTCGGAGTGCCGAAGCAGTTCCTCGAGCTGACATCCGGAATGCGGTTGGTGGACGTGGCTGTGGAGTCCGCATTCGAGGTTACCGACAGTGTGATACTCGTGCTCCCCGATGGCTACCAGTGGGACGGCCGACCGGTGCCCTCGGTTGTGAAAGGAGGTGAGAGTCGGCTCGACTCGGTCGCCGCCGGCCTCACAGCCCTCCCGGACACTCTGGAGATCGTCGTTGTTCACGACGCCGCTCATCCCCTCGCGCCGAGACAAGCCTTCCTCGACGTGATCGCCGCTGTCCGCCACGGGGCTGATGCCGCGGTGCCATTCCTACCCGTTGCCGATGTGGTGAAGCGCATCGACAGCCACGGGCAGCTGTCGACGGTCGGGCGCGACGGGTTGGGTCTGACTCAAGTTCCGATGGCATTCTCTGCGGAGGCACTCCGATCAGCACACGAGGGTCGGGCGACACGACCGTTGGATACCTGGGAGGACGCGACGTTGATCGAGTCCAGTGGAGGAAGTGTCGTCGGAGTCAGCGGCTCGTCGAGAAACATCCACATCGTGACGGACGAAGACCTGGAGTTGGCAAAGTCGCTGATCGACCGGAGGTGACGACCCGGCCTAGCGACGCAGGCGCACCCGCCGCACCGAGTGGTCGGGCGCCTTCTCCAGGATCAACGACGCTCGGTCGCGAGTGGGAAGGATGTTCTCCCTGAGGTTCACCTCGTTGATCGTCTCCCAGATCTTTCGGGCCACCTCCACCGCCTCATCGTGCGACAGTTGGGAGTAGCGCCTGAAGTAGGCGTCGGGTTGGGTGAACGCCGTGCGCTGCAGGGTGAGAAAGCGGTCGATGTACCAACGCTCGATGTCCTCGATGTCTGCGTCGACGAAGATCGAGAAGTCGAAGTAGTCCGAGACGAAGGCGCCGCTGGCGCCGGCCTGCAACACGTTGAGCCCTTCGATGATCAGAATGTCGGGCTGGTTGATCACCCGGGTCTCGCCTTCGACGATGTCGTAGCGAATGTGTGAGTAGACGGGTATCTCGAGGTGCTCCTCGCCGGCTGCGGCGAGGGCGACGAACTCGAGCAGCGCCGAGCGGTCGTAGCTCTCGGGGAACCCCTTGCGCTCCATGAGGCCCCGCTCCTGGAGCACGGCGTTGGGGTAGAGGAACCCGTCGGTAGTGACCAGATCGACCTTGGGATGGTGCGGCCAGCGGGCCAGGAGAGCTTCGAGCACCCTGGCGATGGTCGACTTGCCCACCGCCACCGAGCCGGCGACCCCGATGATGAAAGGGGTCGGCCGGGGCTGGGTGCCGAGGAAGGTGTCGGTCACCGACGAGAGCAGCCGGCTGCCCTGGACGTAGAGGTTGAGGAGTCTCGAGAGCGGGAGAAAGGTCTCCTCGACCATGTCGATATCGAGGTTGACGCTGATCCCGCTCAGCTTCTCGATCTCCTCCCCGGTCAGGGTGAGCGGGGTACGGCCACGAAGACTCGCCCAGTCGGCGCGGTCGAAATCCAGGTATCGCGGGTGAGTCACAACGATCAGGCTACTGCTGGGGCATGAGCTAGGCCCGTATGGGATACTCGTTCCCCCATGTCACAGCCACCACAGTTCCCGTCAGAGTCCAGTGCCTACCCCGAGGCGAGTCAGGCGACCACCATCCTGGTTCTCGGGATTCTGGGCGTCGTGGTGTGCCAGTTCCTCGCCCCGGTCGCCTGGGTGATGGGCAACAACGAGCTGCAGGCGATCGATGCCGGTCGCCGCAACCCTGAGAACCGTGGGACCGCCAACGCGGGCCGGATCCTCGGGATCGTGGGAACCGTGCTGATGGCGATCGGAATCTTTCTGGTCATCCTGTTGCTGGTCGGGGTGTTCACCTTCGGGATCTTCAACGTCAATTAGCCCAAAAGGTCTCGGCGAAACCTGCCGATATCGACTCGATGGGCACATACTCAGCATCGCTGCGGGCGATCGGCGACGTCAAGACGCTGCCTGCCACCGTCGAGATATCCGACGGCAGGCTGACGATCGCAGCCGGTTCCACAGAGATCGGGAGCTGGTCCCTCGACGAGGTCACGCTCGAAGAGATCCCCACCGGCTACCGAATGGCCGCGGAAGGTGACCAGATCCTCATCGAGCTGAAGGACGTCTCCTCGTTCGCCGCAGCTCTGGCAACCGGGTCCAAGAAGAAGCGGAGAGGGATCCGGAAGAGAGACGGGGCAAAGGCAGCCGCTCCGGCGGAAAAGGCACCGATAGTGGTGCCCCCGCTGGTGGCCCGGAGAGGCGAAGTCCCCAGTCCGAAGTCACCGGCCCGAGCCGCTGTCGCCGATGCGACGGCGTCCGCTCCCCGGAGCGAGAAGGGCTCCAAGCGCAAGGTTGGTTCGCGTGTCATCGACTTCGTCGACACCCTGCTGATCAAAGCCAAGAAGCGGTTTGGCGCCTACCTGCCCGACTTCGTGTTCAGCCGGGCGCTGTTCTCCATCGCCATTGGTGTGATCGCCCTGATGATCGTGCTCCCCGGTGTGTTCTCGATGATCCTGCTGATCGCCGGGGCGCTGATCGTGATGTTCGGAGCCGTCGTCTACACCGACAGCGTGCTCGCCTCGCGGTTCCTGCCCGGACGGTCGACGCCACAACAGGCGCTCATCCTGGGCGTCAGTGTGCTGCTGTTGGGCGTTCTGTTCGGCGCCATCGCCCGATAGCTGCCGATCTCGGGGCGCCAGACTGCGCTGACCGGGGCTACGAACCCTGGGTTCGCGGATGGAGTCGGCGGGGCTGTTGACTAGACCAGTTCGATGATGGCTTCGTCGGCGCCGTCGCCGCGGCGGGGACCGAGCTTGGTGATCCGGGTGTAACCACCCTGGCGGTCCTCGTAGCGTGGCGCCACTTCCTCGAACAGCTTGGCCACGGCGGCCTTGTCGTGGATAGTCCGGAGCACGGTGCGGCGGGCGTGGAGGTCGCCCTTACGGGCCTTGGTGATCAGCTTCTCGGCCAGAGGGCGCAGTTCCTTGGCCTTGGCCTCCGTGGTGGTCACCCGCTCGTGCACGAACAGGTCGGTGGCCAGGTTCGCCATGATGTGCCGATGATGCGATGCAGACTTGCCGAACCGCTTTCCCTTGGGGGGGCGTGGCATCAATCACCGCTCCCCGTCGGGGCGTCGGCGAGGCTCAGGCCGAGCTCGTCGAGCTTGACGATCACCTCGTCGAGGCTCTTCTGGCCGAAGTTGGTGATGTTGAGCAGGTCGTCCGAGGTTCGCTCCACCAGCTCGCCCACCGTCTTGATCTGGGCGCGACGCAGGCAGTTGCGGGGACGCTCGGAGAGGTCGAGAGCTTCGATGGGCAGCTCCAGGTCCGGTGAGCCGGAGGTCTCCGGGACCACGTCGACCAGCTCCAGCCCCTCGCCCTGACCGACGTCGGCGAAGATGTCCATCAGCTCACCGAGCGTCTTGCCGGCAGACGACACGGCGTCTTTGGGCTCGATCGCACCGTTGGTCTCCACGTCGAGAACGAGCTTGTCGTAGTTGGTCATCTGCCCGACCTGGGTGTTCTCGACCCGGTAGGCGACCTTGCGCACCGGCGAGAAGATCGAGTCGACCGGGATGACACCGATGGCGGTTTGGCCGCCCTTGTTGGCATCGGCGGTGCGGTAGCCCACCCCCGGGGCGACGGTCAGCTCCATCTCGAGACGACCCGACGAGCTGAGCGTGGCGATGTGGGCGTCGGGGTTGATCACCTCGACACCTGCCGGGAGCTTGAGGTCGGCGGCGGTCACGTCACCGGAACCCTTGGCCGAGAGGTACAGCGTGTGCTCGTCCACGCCATCGAGGGCGATGACGATCCGCTTGATGTTGAGGATGATGTCGACGACGTCCTCGACCACACCGTTGATCGTCGAGAACTCGTGCTCGACACCTTCGATCTGGATCGACGTGATGGCGGCGCCGGGGATGCGTGACAGCAGCGTCCGACGCATGGTGTTGCCGAGCGTGTAGCCGAAACCCGGTTCCAGCGGCTCGACGATGAACCGCGACCGGTTCTCGCCGACTTCCTCGATTTCGATTTGGGGGCGCTGAACAATCAACAAGTGGGTTACCTCACTTCGAGTAGAGCTCGACGATCAACTGCTCGTTGATGTCGGTGTCGATCTGGTCCCTGCGGGGACGATCGTTGACGGTGATCTGGCGATCATCGACGTTGATAGCGAGCCAGTCCGGAAGGAGCCGGTCCTGGGTGTCGACCGAATGCTGGATGACGATCAGGTCCTTGGAACGGTCCTTCATGGTGATCACGTCTCCGGGACTCACCTGATAGGACGGGATGTCGACCTTCTTGCCGTTGACCCGGAAGTGGCCGTGGTTTACCAGCTGCCGAGCCTGGGGTCTGGTGGCGGCGAGACCCGAGCGCCAGACCACATTGTCGAGACGCTGCTCGAGCATCTGAAGGAGGTACTCACCGGTGATGCCCGGACGGCGGGCCGCCTCCTCGTAGTAGCGGCGGAACTGTCTCTCGAGCACCCCGTACATGGTGCGCAGCTTCTGCTTCTCCCGAAGCTGGACCTGATAGTCGCTCTCCCGGACTCGGCCGCGGCCATGCTCGCCGGGGGGGTAGGGGCGACGCTCGGTGGCGCAACGCTTCGACTGGCACAGCTGGGTCCGGGCACGACGGCACGCCTTGCACTTGGGCCCTGTGTAACGCGCCATCAGTGTCTGCCCTCGTGACGCTGTCGAGCCTCAGAGCGAGGCAGGGGCGTCGTCCGGCAAGGACGCAGGACGAAGGCGCACCGGTATGGTGCGTCGAGGACGAGGACGCCGCTGGCGGCGTTCCTGGCCGCTGTGAGGCCGGCGAGTGTTGCGAGGGTAGGCACTATCCCCGTCGCCTCTTCTTGGGGCGGCAGCCGTTGTGCGGGATGGGGGTGACGTCCTTGACCCAGGTGACCTCCATGCCCATGTTCTGGAGAGTGCGCACCGCGGTGTCACGTCCCGATCCGGTGCCGGAGACGATCACGTCGAGCTTGCGGATGCCGTGCTCACCGGCGCGCCGGGCCGCCTCTTCGGCCGCGACCTGCGCGGCGTAGGGGGTCGACTTGCGGGAGCCCTTGAACCCGACAGAGCCGCCCGAGGTCCAGGCGACCGAAGCCCCGGTCTGGTCGGTGATGTTGATGATCGTGTTGTTGAAGCTCGCCTTGATATGGGCCTGGCCATGGGCGATGTGCTTGCGCTCGCGCCGGCGTACCCGCTTGGAGCCTTGCTGTCGGGATGTCACTACTTGGTCACTTTCTTCTTGCCGGCGATGGCGACGCGGCGGCCCTTGCGGCCGCGGGCGTTGGTGTGGGTGCGCTGGCCCCGCACCGGGAGGCCGCGGCGATGTCGGATGCCCTGGTAGCTGCCGATCTCGATCTTCCGCTTGATGTTCTGCTGGACATCACGGCGGAGGTCACCCTCCACCTTGTAGTTGGCCTCGATATAGCGACGGATCCGGGCGACCTCGTCATCGGTCAGAGACCGAACCCGGGTCGACGGGTCGATATCGGTGTCGGCACAGATGTTTTGCGCCGTCGTCTGGCCGATCCCGTAGATGTAGGTCAACGAGATCTCGAGACGCTTGTCCCTGGGAATGTCTACTCCTGCGATACGAGCCAT
>CAZYCX010000070.1:0-11104 GCA_964645875.1 uncultured Acidimicrobiaceae bacterium | reverse complement strand
CGGCGCGTCACGCGCCACAAACCCGCACAGAACGGTTTCAGCCCCGGTAGGTGAGCCCCCGTGGGGCGGTGGCGAAGCCCCATTCGCTCAACTGTGCCGCCAGCGGCGAGGCCGAGGCCGGCTCGCCGTTGACGGTGACCAGGGTGACACGGCGGTGTCGCGAGGCCACCTCGGCCAGCGACCTCGAGATCTCGCCGAAGCGCTCCGGGGTGACGTCGAACAGGGTCAGCCCGCGGCGCCCCTTGTCGAGATAGCCCACCAGCTCGCCGTCGAGGAGCAGAACGTAGGCGCCGGCATCCCGGGCCAGTCGGACGTCGTCGACGTCGGGCCAGGGGAGCACGCCTCCGTACGGGTTGGCCGGATCGGTGGCGGCCACCACGGTCAAACCGGTCGACGACGCGCCGCGGAGCCGATCGACAGCTCCCGGGAGGGCGAACTGTGACCCGCCCAGGCCCTCGACGAAGTAGCCGCGCCGGATCCGGCCGGTTTCCTCGAGGTGGCTGTAGACCGGGTAGAGGGCGCCGAACCCGCCAGGGAAGCCCTCGGCGAGGACGGTGCGCCGGGTGACGACCCCGTGACGGTCTGCCAGCAGCTCCGCCCAGGCGGCATGCCGTTCGGTGTCGGTGGCTGGAGAGCGGACCAGGTTCTCGGTGAGCGACCAACGTCCCTGGGCATGGGCGGGGAAGCGGCTCGACAGCGAGGGACGGCCGCCGCTGCGGCCCTTGCGCCGGGAGAGGAAGGCGCGTACGGGAGCGAAGGTGTCGTTGGTGATTCGCCCCGCCCAGACCAGGTCCCACAACGAATCGAGGACGGCCTCGGGTTCACCTCCTCCCACCGCGCCGTAGATGTCGTGGAAGAAGGCCGCCCCGCCTGACTCCAGGCTCTCGAGGATGGCGGATCCGATGTCGTCGGGCTCGTGGCCCTGGTCGGGCCCGGTCCATAGGGTGGCCAGGGTCTCCCGGGGATAGAGCGCCACCCGGCCGTCTCTGTGCCCGAGCGGTCCCCTTCCCACCCAGACCAGGTCCCCGGTGAGCATCAGCTCGTCGATGCCCGTGCCGGGATCGGCGACCCGGGCGGCGAGCACGTCGCGCTCCAATGTCGATGCCGGGATCGCGGCTCCGGTGAGCCGGCGAATGGCGTCGGTGAGGGCATTGCGGCCCCTCGGCGGCTCCGGGCCGACTCCCTGCCAGGCGATCTCGAATCGGGCCAGGGCGCTGGCGTCGACGGGCTCGATCTCGGAGCGGAGCCGGGCCAGGGAGCGGCGCTTGAGCCGCTTCAGGACACCCTCGTCGACCCACTCCCGGCCCTGGCCGTTGGGCCGGAACGCGCCCTGGACCACCCGTCCCGTCTGCTCCAACCGTCTCAGGGCGGTCCCGACGACGCCGATGGGGAGACCGAGCGCCGCCGCCGCGTCAGCGGCGAGGAAGGGACCGTGGGTGCGGGCATATCGGCTCACCACGTCGCCCAGCGGATCGTCGACCGGCTCGAGCAAGGTGTGGGGCACTCCGGGCGGTGGCTGGACCCCGAGCCCGTCGCGGAGCCGGGCCACGTCCTCGATGGCGGCCCACTTGCGCTCGCCTCCCATGGTGACGACAACGACACGACGCGAGTCGGCCAGGGTCTCGAGGGCGCTGGTCACGTCGACACCGTGGCTGCGCACCTGGATGTCATCGATGGTCAGGGGACCGAGGTCGCGGAGCAGGTCGTGGACCCCATCGGCATGCCTGACCTGGCGGTTCTCGGTGAGATGCTGCAGTTCCAGCTCGATCCCCGCCACCACCTCCGGGTCGAGCAGTTCCCGAAGCTCACCCTCTCCGAGGAGGTCGCGGAGCAGATCTCGATCGAGGGTGAGGGCGGTGGCGCGCCGCTCCGCCAGGGGTGCGTCGGCCTCGTACATGTATGCGGCGATGAACGAGAACAGCAGCGACGAGGCGAACGGGCTGGGGCTGTGGGTGTCGACCGGGACCACCCGGATCTCCCGGGAGCGGATCGCCCCCAGCACCTCCTGGAGGGCGGACAGATCGAAGTCGTCCTGGAAGATCTCCCGGTAGACCTCCAAGAGGATAGGGAAGGAGCCGAATTGCTTGGCGACACCGAGCAGGTCGGCGGAGCGTCGCCGCTGCAGCCAGAGCGGGACGCGCTCCCCGGGGCGTCGGCGAGGGAGGAGGAGGGCCCGTCCCGCTGCCTCCCGAAACCGGGCGGCGAACAGGGCGGTGTCGGCGAGATGCTCGAAGAGCAGCGGCTCGACCTCTTCGGGCTCGAGGATCAGGTCGTGGGATGTCGGTGGCTCGTCGGAGTCGGGGAAGCGGAAGGCGATGCCATCGTCGGACCAGATCACATCGACGTCGGTCCCGTAGCGGGATCGAAACCGGTGTCGCAGCGCCATGGCCCAGGGGGCGTGGATCCGGGCGCCGAATGGGGAGAGGAGGACCACGCGCCAGTCGCCGATCTCGTCCTGGAACCGCTCGACGACCACGGTCTGGTCCGTGGGGAGCACTCCGGTAGCCTCCCGCTCCTCGTCGAGGTATGCCACCAGGTTCGCGGCGGCGTGCTCGTTGAGCCTGAACTCCGACCGGAGCCGCTCGGTTGCCTCGTCGCCGTCGAGGCTGGCGGTCTGGCGAATGAACCGGCCCACCGCGCGTCCGGTCTCCAGCGGGCGCCCCAGCATGTCGCCATGCCAGAAAGGCATCTTCGCCGGAACCCCGGGTGCGGGGACCACCTCCACCCTGTCGTGGGTGATCTGGATGATCCGCCAGGCGCTCGAGCCGAGGAGGAAGGTGTCTCCTTCGCGGGACTCGTAGACCATCTCCTCGTCGAGCTCGCCGACCCGGCTCCCGTCGGGCAGCGTCACCCGGTAGAGACCGCGGTCGGGGATGGTCCCGGGGTTGGTCACCGCGAGCTGACGCGCCCCCGGACGGGCAGTGACTTCCCCGGTGGCCCGGTCCCAGGTGATGCGGGGCCGCAGCTCGGCGAACAGGTCGGAGGGGTAGCGGCCCGCCAGCATGTCCAGGGTCTCGTCGAAGACGGCCCGGGACAGGCTGGCATAGGGTTTGGCCCTGCGGCCGATCTCGTAGAGACGGTCGGCGGTGGTGTCCCCGGAAACCACCTGGGCGACGATCTGCTGGCTGAGCACGTCGATGGGATTGGCCGGGATGCGGGTCGTTTCCACCTTTCGCTCCGCCATCCGGGAGGAGATCACGGTGGCCACAAGCAGGTCGCCGCGGTACTTGGGGAAGATCTTGGCTCGGGATACCCCTCCCACCTGATGACCGGACCTGCCCACCCGTTGCAGCCCCGACGCCACCGAATTCGGGGCCTCGATCTGGAGCACCAGGTCGACGGCGCCCATGTCGATGCCGAGCTCCAGCGAAGATGTCGCCACCACGGCCTTGAGCTCGCCCTTTTTCAGCGCCTCTTCGATCTCCAGTCGCTGCTCGCGGGCCACCGAGCCGTGATGGGCCCGGGCGATCTCGGCGCCGGCGAGGTTGTTGATCTCCGAGCACACTCTCTCGGCGAGACGCCGGGAGTTTGCGAAGACGATGGTGGAGTTGTGAGAGTCGATCTGGCTGAGCAATTCGGGGTAGACGGCGGGCCAGATCGAGCGGGTCGGGGTGTTGTCGGGGTCGAGGGGGTCGGGCTCACCGGGCTCGTTCATGTCCTCGACGGGCACCACGACCTCGACCTCGAGATCACGGTCCTGAGGCACGTCGATGACGGTCACCGGGCGGGGGGTCCACACCTCGTCGGTGACGGTGCCCCCACCGAGGAAGTCGGCGATGGTCTCCAGCGGGCGCTGCGTGGCGGAGAGGCCGATCCGCTGCGGAGAGTCGTCGGTGATCTCCTCGAGCCGCTCCAAGGAGAGGGCGAGGTGGGCTCCCCGCTTCGACCCGGCTACGGCGTGGACCTCGTCGACGATGACCCAGCGCACCGTGCGCAGGACCGACCGCACCGCCGAGGTCAGCATCAAGTAGAGGGACTCCGGGGTGGTGATGAGGATGTCGGGGGGGTTGCGTTCCATCCGTCGCCGCTCGTCGGCGGGGGTGTCGCCGGTGCGGAGAAAGGTGGCCAGCTCGGGAAGCGGGTCACCTCCCAGGCGTTCGGCGGCATGACGGATGCCGGTTAGCGGAGCGCGCAGGTTGCGGTCCACGTCGTGGGCCAGTGCCTTGAGAGGGGAGACATAGAGAACCCGGCAGCGTTCCGACCTGTCGGGGATGGGCTCGCTCAGGAGGCGATCGAGGGTCCACAGGAACGCCGCCAGGGTCTTGCCCGAACCGGTGGGGGCGTGGATCAGGGTGTGCTCGCCCTTGGCGATGGCGGGCCAGCCCTTCGCCTGGGCGCGAGTCGGGGTGGCGAACGAAGCCTCGAACCAGGTGCGTGTCGCCGGGGAGAAGCTGTGCAGCGCGTCCACGGTGCGAAGGTATCAGGCGTAGGTGACAAGTTCCGACCGTGGGCCGAAGTCGAGGGCGATGGGGGCTACGACCGCCGATGTGGTCGTCGGGAGTGACAAGCCACGAACCCACCGAAGGTGAAATCGACTTCCCGGCCATCGGGGAAGAAGTCCGCCGTCTCAGCGATCAGCCACGCCCGCAGCACATCCTCTGACTCGTCGTCTCGTTCCATCACGGTCTGGAGGTTGCTCTGTGTCAGCAGGTAGTTGGCCAGCCCGGTGGGATCGAGGCTCACCTGTTGCTGATACCGCTCCATGGCCGTATGGCGCCACGAGCCCAGATCGTCGGGTGGTCGCCACCATCGGTCTCGGGGTGGCGGCGGATAGCGGTTCAAGTAGGTCTCCCGAAACCACCCAGAGAAATCCTCGACATCTCTCATCTGCGCGGTGAACCAGTGGTCGTGGACCACGAGCCAGGCGTTGGAGGCGGCCACCCTTTCGGCTTCGGTCAGGAAGCGCTCCTGGTCGAACCAGTGGACGGCTGAGCCCACACCGATGAGATCGCAAGAGCCTTCCTCGAGTGGCATGTCCTCGGCTGCACCGAGCCGATAGGTCACGTTGGGGGCCGACCTGGCGTGCTCGACCATGGCAGGCGATGCTTCGACCCCGATCACCTCTTCGGCCAGGGGAGCCAGGGCCATCGTCGATATCCCCGTGCCGGAGCCCACATCGACCGCGCGTCGAAAGCGAACCTCGTTGCCGAGAAGCTTTTGGATGATCCCGGTCACCCGATCGGAGTAGTCGGGCCGACCCGCCGCGTAGATCCGCGCTGCTGTCTCGGTGGCGAAGGGGTTGGGGGGCATCGACACCAAAGGTATCGCCCGTGCCCGACGGGTTGCGGTTGCGGCTCGGTACCGTTGGTGACGATGCGATTCCTCGCCCTGTTTGCTCTCGTCGCTCTCGCCGAGATGCTCACCTTCTTCTGGGTCGGCGACCGGATCGGTCTCGGCTGGGCACTGGGTCTCGCCCTCGCCACCGCATTGGTCGGGTCCTATCTGGTCCGCAGGGCCGGTCTCTCGGTGTGGCGGCGGATCCGACACAAGTTGAACGGGGGCGAGTTGCCGGGACGCGAGTTGAGCGACGGGGCTGCCATCCTGGTGGCAGGAGCCTTTCTCATCTCCCCGGGATTCATCACCGACACCCTCGGCTTCCTCCTGCTGCTGCCGGTCGTCCGCGACTTCATCTACCGATCCGTGACGAAACGGTTCCGCAAGCGCGTCTCCGTGTTCACCTCTGACTATCGGACGGTGACGAGAGAGCCGATCCGTGGAGAGGTGATCGATATCGACCCGGACGGGGTCGACTAAGACCGAGTCAGGCGGATAGCTCGGCGGGGAGGGCGTCGACCACGGCCAGCTCCATGAAGATGTCGACCACGGCCGGGTCGAACTGGGTGCCGGCGTTCTTGTTGATCTCATGCACCGCGAAATCCACCGGGAGGGCCGGTTGGTAGGCACGCTTCGATGTCATGGCGTCGAAGGCGTCGGCCACCAGGACGATCCGGCTCAACACCGGGATGGCATCGCCGGAGAGCCCAAACGGATAGCCCCCGCCGTCGTAACGCTCGTGGTGATAGAGGATCGCCTCGGCGATCTTCGGGTCGAGACGGTTGCGGGTCATGGCGAAACCCAACTCCGGATGGCGCTCCATGAGGTCACGCTCGGAGGCGTCCAGCGGCCCCGGCTTGCCCAGGATCCCCGGGTCCATGTGGATCTTCCCGACGTCGTGGAGCACCCCGGCCAGGGCGAGGCGATCGATGTCGTCCTCGCCCAGCCCGACACCGCGTCCAAGATCCACGGCGAGGTTGGAGACGCGGTGAACGTGCCCGTGCAAGTCTTCGATGACGTCTTCCATCACCTTGATGAGGTAGTTGTCGGAGAGGTCTCTCATGCCATAACCCACGGGGAGAGTCTCGTCGGGACTAGTCCGGCTGTGGATAAGCCGACCGTACTATTTGCCCTGTCGTCCGTCATCATCACTTTCGTAAACGTCATCACGGCCGCTTTCGGATACTGCCGAAAGCGAAATTGGGTCTATAGACCCGGACCGGTCCCGGCGCTCCAACCGGGACTAGCGCGTCCGTGCCATCACACCGGCCTACTCTCGACGCTGGAGCCTCTCCAGATAGTCGCTGACTGCCGTCTCGTGCTCTGGCGTCGTGTGGGCGATCGCCTGCAATGCCGCGGAGAATTCGAGAAACCCGTCGAGATCCATCGAGCGGGCCTGACGGAGGAGACGCTTCGCCAGCACAACCGCCGGGCGCGGCTTGGAGGCGATCGCCCTCGCCACCTCGTCGACCCGGCTCTCCAGCTTGTCTCCGGGAACCACCTCGAGGAGGACACCATATTTCTCCGCCTCCGCGGCGGTGATGAATCGGGCGGTCAGAGCCAGCTCGGTGGCCCGCTGCCACCCGACCACCCGGGGGAGGAGCCAGGCGCCACCGTCACCGGGGATGATCCCCATCTCTATGAAGGTGTGGGCGAAGCGGGCGTTGCGGGATCCAAACCGGAGATCGCAACCGAGGACCAGGTCGAACCCTGCACCAACGGCGGGGCCGTCGACCGAAGCGATGGTGACCAGGTCGGTCGTGGCCAGGAACCGGGTCAGCTGCTGGATGGTGTCCCGGTACTTCTCGATCAGCTCAGCCGGTGACCCGGAGAACAGTCCCTCGCGTGCCGCCATATCCTTGACGTTGCCGCCGGCGGAGAAGGCAGGGCCTTCGGCGTCGATGACCGCCACTGTCACCTCGGCATCGGTCTCGGCCTCGTCCAGGGCGTCGAGCAGGTCCTCGACCATGTCCACGCCGGTGATGGCGTTTCGGATCTCGGGCTCGGCCAACGTGATCGTCATCACACCGGCGTCGGTCTTCGTCTTGATGCTCACAGCAGCCCTCTTTCCGCGGCCACTTCGACGAATGCCTTGACGCGTAAGGGGTCGGGCCGGTTGTCCGGGCTCTGTCCCACCTTGATGCTCGATCCCACGATGATGCTGTCGACGGCACTCAGGACCTGGTCGATATTGCCGGAATCGACGCCCGAGCCGGCGACGATGCGGGTTCGGGGAGCCACGGCCTGCCTAACCAGAAGCGCCTCCTCTACGTTCAGGGCCGTTCCGGTGCCGGGACCGGAGACGATCACGGCATCGGCCAGGCCACGCTCAACGGTATCGAAGGCAGCTTGGCTGATGTCGGTGCCGGGCGGAGGTGTGGCGTGCTTGACCATGACGTCCGCCCAGATCTCGACGTCGGGGGCGAGCGTGGCCCGTGCCCTCTGGAGCTCGGCCGCCTTCCCCACGATCGGTCCCTGGTCGGTGTACATGAGGCCGGTGAGGACGTTGACCCTGATGAAGCGGGATCCCGTGGCTGCCGCGATGCCGAGGGCCGCTCGGGCATCGTTGCGCAGGACGTTGACCCCCACCGGGACTCCGAGTCCGGCTACCTCGTGCACGGCCCGGGTCATGGTGGCGATGGTCTCTGGGGGCACCGAGTCGGCGTAGAAGGGGGCGTCGCCGAAGTTCTCCACGATCAGGGCAGGGAAGCCGGCGTCGACGAGGATACGGGCGTCCGCGGCGGCGGTGGCGACCACTTCGTCGATGGAGCCGGTGAAGCGTGGCGCGCCGGGGAGCGGCAGGAGGTGAACCATCCCCACGAGCCGGGGGAGCGGCTCGATCACAGGAAGGTCTGGGCCAGCTCGATCGCCTTCTCGGCGTGCTCGCCGGTGACTTTGAGTCTGGTGTCCTTCGGATTGATGCGGCACACGGCGATGCGAGCCCAGTCAGAGGCGGACCCCTTGATGAGCTGGTCGGTGTCTTGCGGTCCGTAGACCCACTTGGAGTAGCCGGGGCCGATCACCTCGACGCGGACCGGCTCGTAGTGCTCGCCGGCCTGTTTGAAGGCGTAGGGGAGGGTCTTCCAGCCGAACCAGCACACGTGACGGATTCGGGGGGTGTCCTCGACCTCGATGCCCAGCGTGGCGTAGATGTCTAGCCCATGCATCCAGGTCTCGGTTAGCCGGAACGTGGCGAATGTCCGTGCGCTCATGTCGCCCGCGATCCAGGGGATCCGGTCCTCGCCATTCATGTGCGAGAGGGGCTCGACCACCTTGGCCCGGCCGCCTCGCCACCACTCGATGACATCCTGGGGGCGCATCTTGCGCCCCTTCTTGATCGGACGTTGCCGCAGAGGCTCGATGTCGGCCGCGGCCTGCCATTCCTCGATCTTGTCGCCGTTCTGGAGTGCATCAGCGCCGAGGTCCTCGAAGTCGGCGAGGTGGGAGATGGTGTCCCGTACCGTCCACGGCTTGTTCGGGGTCACCAGGTCCCAGACCTTGATCGGGATCCTCTGCAGAGACTGATCCAGGAACTGTTGTTCAGCTACTAGGTCTGAAAGGATGTCGCGCACCCGGCAATTCTAGTAGCGAATCTGTGGAAATCCCCAAGACGAGCGTCTCTTACCAGGGTCTTTCTGCTTGCTCCTCGCTCATGCTGGCCGGAATCTCGGTGGTTTCGGGCAGGCTGGCCAAGTCGTTGAGACGATCGATCAGCTGGCGGAGACGGCCGAACTGCCGTCGGTCGAAGTAGAGTGTGATCCGCTCCATGTCGAGGGCGTCGTCGTCCTCGATCTCTGCCTCGTTCGGCCCGGTCTTCTCGATCTCGCCTTCGACCACTATGTCGGCGAACTCCTCGTTGAGCTCGACCAGTTCGTCGTCCGTGGGAGCCTGACGGAGCCTGAGGATCAGTCTGCCCGCGGTGAAACGCTGGGAGTGATAGTTGGAGTAGAACTTGAAGATCTCCTCGCACGCCGCGTCGAGGTCGGTGGTCTGGAGGAAGAGATTCAGATCCGACTCCGAGATCAAGCCCATGGCGAGGAGCTTGTCGGTGATGAACCCGATGAGTGGGCCCCAATAGCCGGTGCCTTCGGCTTCGAGGAGGACTATCGGGTGCAAGTCGGACTTGCCGGTCTGGAAGAGTGTGATCAGCTCGAACGCCTCGTCGAGGGTGCCGAACCCGCCGGGCATGATGACGAAAGCTTGGGACTCCTTGACGAATCCGAGCTTGCGAGTGAAGAAGTACTTGAAATTGACCGTGCGGTCGTCGTCGATGTAATCGTTGGCCGTGGCCTCGAACGGGAGCCGGATGTTGACCCCGTAGGAGTTGTCGATGCCCGCTCCCTTGCTGCCGGCTTCCATCAGGCCGGGACCGGCACCGGTGATCACACCCCACCCGTGAGTGGCCATCGTGGTGGCCAGTTTCTCGGTGAGCTGGTAGTTGGGATCCCCTTCCCGGATCCGCGCCGAGCCATAGATGGTGACCTTGGGCTCGGGGTGACGGCTGAACACCAGGTTGGAGTAGCGCATCTCTTTGACCGCGGTGTTGATCAGCTTGAGGTCGCCACGTGAAGCGCGGTCCCTGTGCAACTTCAGGACGGTGACGATCAACTCCGCGATGAGATCCTGGTTGTCGTTGTCCGAGGAATCGGCGATGAGGCTGCGAAGGCGCTCGTTCAACTCCTCGTTGCCGAGGTCATATGCCATCGATGGCACCGTACCCGACACGGCTCACTGCGAGGAGAAGGGCTTCTCCGCGGGTCCCTTGCGGACCACGGCGTTCCAGACGGTCTCGTAGTGGTCGCGGTCGAAACGATCGACCTGGGGTAGCACGAACTCCTCCCAAGCCTCCCGGAGGGGATCGTCGCGGTCGGCGTAGATGAGCAGTCCGGTGGGGAGACGATCGAGCACCGAGCGCAACGAGAGCGGGGTCTCGACCCGGGTGCCGGTATCGGTTTCGTCGAAAGAGGCGTTGATCTCCACGGTCAGGCGGGCGATCGCCTCGACATAGGCGTCCCCGAGGCTGGGATAGCGGCGCTCCAGCATCGCCCTGACCTGCTCTTCGGCCGGGAACGACTTCTCCCATATCGCCCATCGATCGGCGAAGGCCTTGTTGAGGGTCTGGGTGCCGGCGTAGTCACGGATGTCGGTGGGGTTCATGGTGCCGAAGATGCGAACGTCCTCACGCAAGCTCACCGTCTCACCGTTGGGGAGGTCGAGAGCGGCATAGCGATCGAGCAAGGCGTGGAGGGCGAACAGGGTCTCGGCACCGGCGGCGTTCAGCTCCGACAGGTTGAGCAAGGCGGGGCCGCGCAGGGCTCGGGTGATGTCCCCGTCCTCCCAGCGGGACTCGGTCCCGCCCTTGCCGTCGCCATGGAGATGGGTCGACCCGATCAAGGTCACGTCGCGGACCTCTCCGGTGAGGGGGATGCGGAAATAGGCGAGTGACATCGCGGCGGCAAACTGCTCTATGTCGTGGTCCTTCCCGGTACCCATGTGGCCGCGAACCGCGACGTGCAGCGGCACCAGGCCCTCCGCTCCGGTGCGACGAGCCTGTTCCACCTGGGCGAAGCGGTAGAGCATGCCCAGGTCGACATAGTGAGGGTCGGGTTCGGGGATCTTCCGACGCCTCAGCTCGGCGTCTTCGATGTCGTCGGTGATGTCGAACGTCTCCAGCTCGATGGACGGCCCTTCACCGCTGGGATCTTCGAATACGACTGTCTCAGGCAATTGCTGTCTCCTTGTCTTGAAAGTCCGTGGCACGCAGCCACCAGGTGTCCATGCCCGAGTAGGCGAGACTGCGCCTGAGGGCGCCGCGTGCTCCTTCGATCAT
>CAZYCX010000069.1:5139-11284 GCA_964645875.1 uncultured Acidimicrobiaceae bacterium | reverse complement strand
TCAGAACGTCGTGAGACAGTTCGGTCCCTATCCGCCGCAGGCGCAGGAAGTTTGAAAGGAGCTGCCCCTAGTACGAGAGGACCGGGGTGGACGTACCTCTGGTGTGCGAGTTGTCCTGCCAAGGGCATGGCTCGTTTGCTATGTACGGACGGGATAAGCGCTGAAGGCATCTAAGTGCGAAGCCCACCTTGAGATGAGACTTCCCACCCGTAAGGGTTAAGGCCCCTGGTAGAAGACCAGGTTGATAGGCCGGACGTGTAAGCACAGTCAATGTGTTCAGCGGACCGGTACTAATAGGCCGAGGGCTTGGATATAGAATCCTTCGACAAGAACTTGTGCTCGCTATGGAGTCCTCGGGTTGCCCGAGACTCGAAGATTTGTCCGGTGGCTCTAGCGGTAGGGAACCACCCGTTCCCATTCCGAACACGGAAGTGAAACCTGCCAGCGCCGATGGTACTTGGGGAGCAGTCCCCTGGGAGAGTAGGTCACCGCCGGGCATCAAACGTCGAAGGGTCGCCGACTAGCGTTGGCGGCCCTTCACTCATTTCAGGAGTGTTCGTTGGAACGCGGCAAGAACCACAAGTCCAATAGATCCGACAAGCGGCGCGCTCCTCATGGAGGCAACAAGCCCCAGCACAAGACCATCACCTCGGTCAAGGGTGCGCAACTGCCGAAGTGGGTTCGTGACGAGATCATCAGATCCACTCCCAAGGACCGTCGTGAGCCCGCGGTCATGCACCTCTCCAAGGCTCTCGAGCTCTTCGCCGATGAACGTTATCCCGCCGCATTGGGCGAGTTGAGGAAGGCGAAGAAGCTGTCACCCCGGTCGGCCACGATCAGAGAGCTCATGGGTCTCTCCGCCTACCGGTCGGGCAACTGGGAGGAAGCCCTCCGGGAATTGCGCACCTTCCGCCGACTCACCGGCGACCTGATCCACTACCCGGTCGAGATGGACTGTCTGCGGGCCCTCGATCGGTCCGACGACGTGATCAAGGCGTGGGAGAAACTCCAGGACTACGACATCTCCGCGACTGTCAACCACGAGGCCCGAGTCGTATACGCCTCTTTCCTGCTCGACCAAAACCGCCCACGTGACGCCTGGCCGGTGATCAAACCGGGTCGGTTGGTGGCGTCACCGACTCCAGGCGAGCTGAGACGGTGGTATGTGGCCGCAAGGGTCGCCATGGAGGCCGGCGACAAAGAAGCGGCGAGGCGCATCGTGGCCGCCCTCGACGAGCAGGAGCCCGACTTCGAAGGGGTCGACGAGCTCCGCAAGGCGCTGAACTAAGCGCGCCCGGCGTAGAGATCCCTGACATACCAGATCTCGGCGGCATGCCACAGCAGCTCCTTGTTCACCCACCAGACGATGTCCATCAGGGGCAGCTGAGGATCGAGACCATGGGGGAACGCCGAGCGTCCCATCGTGTCGAGGTCTTCGTCGTTCATCTGGTCGAGCCCCGAACGCCACGCACGTAGCCCTTCCTCCAGAAATGGGATCGCCTCGGCCGCGGTCATCGGCCAGTCCGCGACGTCGAGGAGCTCATGGTCTCCCACCAGCCAATCGGCGCGGATCATCGTCCCGCTCCCCAGGTGGCCAATCGACCACGCCAGCGTCCTCGGTGGCTCGCGATCGGGTGTCGGGTTCCACCACGAGCTCTCCGAAGACGGTCTCGTCACGCCATCTTCGGCGCGCCGGACGGTCCACGAGCCCGGAGCCGGTTCCCAGAGCAACTCGTCATCGGTCAACCCCTCGAGACGGCCGAACAGCTGCTCGGTGACATAGTCCCACTGGGCGAGGAAGGGAGCGAGCCGGGGTGGCGCATCGGGATACGAGTCGATCATCCCGCAACGGTATCCCGGCGTGCGGTCAGATTCTGTCCTAAGTCGCTGACACGATGGAGATCGAGCCGCATTTCCCCGAACGTGTAGAGGGGAGAAATGCCATGGATCTCAATCTCATCGTCCTCTGTGGACGTCTGGCGGTAGACGGGGAGCTCCGAGTCTTCGACTCCGGGGCGCGTCTCATCCGCTATCTGGTCACCGTGAGAGTCGACTCCCCGAGGCGACGGGTCGATGTCATCCCGGTCACCTTGTGGGACCCGCCCGATGACCTCGTCGACCGCCCCGGAGACAAGGGCGAACGCATCTGGGTGTGTGGCTCGGTACAGCGGCGCTACTGGGAGAGCCCGGACGGGAGACGGAGCCGCGTCGAGGTGGTGGCCGAGCAGGTCAACTTCAAAGACGTCGAAGACCTGGCACCGGTGGGCGCCGAATAGCCAGCTTTCATGGGCTATTTCTGGGTTTGACGGCGGGGGTATCGTGGGATCCAGTCCCTGTCCCGCCGTTTCACCTGGAGGTGTCGCATGCCCTGGTATTGGACCGATGAGGTCGCCCCGCTTCTCGTTGCCGATGGCAGTATCGACACCGAAGTGGCCGCCGCGATGATCGCTCTACCGGTGGCGTATCGCAGTGAGCACGACGAGATAGAGAACGCGGCCAGAGAACTGCTGGACGACGACGAGATCCCGTTAGCCGCCTGAATGCTCCGGGCCCTCCGTCAACCGAAATGGATCGTGGCCATGCTGATCGTACTGACCCTGGCCACGATCTTCATCCGACTCGGGTTCTGGCAGCTCGAGCGGATGGAGGAGCGTCGAGTGATCAACGCGGTGGGGGAGGAGCGCATCAACCAAGAGCCGGTCGATCTCCCCCAACTGCTCGCAGAGGCAGACGGGGGCATTGAGCCACTCGAGTTTCGACGGGTTCTCGTCACCGGTCGTTTCGACCCGGAATCGGAGGTGCTGATTCGCTCCCAGGTGGAACTGGGTCAGGCCGGCTTCCACGTGATCACACCCCTCGTCGAGGATGAAGGCCGGGCCGTCCTCGTCAACAGGGGGTGGGTGCCGCTGACGATGGACACCCCGCCGGTGGGGCCGAGGCCGCCTTCCGGAGAGCAGGTGGTGGAAGGCTGGGTGCAGCTGACCGAGACCCGGCCGGCGTTCGGCCCCGATGCTCAACCGGGAGACGAACGCGTGTTCAACCGGGTCGACATCGCACGCATCGCCGAGACCATGCCCTATGAGCTGGCACCGGTGTACGTCGTGCAAGTGGGGGAGCGGGGCAACGAACTTCCCATCCTGGTGTCTCCGCCGGACTTCGCTGACGGCGGGCCCCATCTCTCCTACGCCATCCAATGGTTCGGCTTTGCGGCCGTGGGACTGGTCGGTTTCTACTTCCTCTTGCGCCGTAAGGGACCTCAGTCGATGTAGTCCTCGAGGACGATCCCGATACGGAGGCCTTCGATCAGCTCTCGGTCTCCCATCGGCAGCGGCAGGTCGATCACATAGGGCGTGTCGGGATTGCCGGGGCAGGTGAATGCGTCGCCCTCGGGACGCTCCGCGGCGAAAGCGATATGCACCTGGCCGGCCGTCATCACGATCTCGGGACCGAGGAGTCGGTCACCGATCTCCCGCCCGTCGACGCACGGTAATTCGGTAAGGATCACCCTGATCTGGGTGCTCTCCGGTGTCAAAGGCTCGGCCTCGGGGTCCAGACGCCAGTCGACCGTGTTGAGGTCCTCGGGAATGGCGAACTCCAGCTCACAGGGATCGCCCGCGAGCGAAGCTCCGGCCCAGCTCCAACCGGCGCCGTCGTTGCTGGCGTACATGTGTGCCAAAGTGCCGCTCTCGGTCTTGGCGACGAGGTGCACTCTGTCGTCGGTCTGGTGGAGTATCTGCCATCCCTCCTGGGGCCAGAGCCTGCCCTCCTCGTTGCGGAGGAATGACTCGATCGCCTCCGCCACACCGCCGGGATCTGCCTCATCGAGAGGGCGAATCTCGTCGAGAGCGCCGATCGGAAACGAGCCCGCGCCACAACCGACGAGCAGGTCGTGAGGGTACGCGCCCTCAGCATCAGGAGGTACCACGATGCCGAGGGCCCCAACCCGAATGACATCCGACGACGGAACAGTCGTCGTCGAGGTGGTGGTGGTGGTGGTCGTTTCGTGGCCCGAAGTGGTCGGGACCGGTTCTGCACCCGGCTCGCCACCGCAAGCGGTGGCGAGCAGACCAATCGTCAGGACGACACCGACGCTTCTCATGGAGTTATGACGACGGCGACCCGGTGGTGAGTTCCGTCAGTCTTCCATCGCCAGGTTCGGGACCACTTCGTAGCCGTCCCGCCCCTGCAATTGGGATGGGTCGAACTTGATCTTGGCCGATCGTGATCCGGCGCCGACGACGACCCAGTCACGCTCCATTACGCGGTCGTCGATCCACACGGGGAGGCCCTCGGGGAGACCGAAGATGGTGACGCCTCCGATCTCCTGACCAGTGAGCTCCATGGTGAGCTCGGCGGGGGCGAAACTGACCTTGCGGACACCTAGCTTCTTCCTCACCGTCCCGTTCACGTCGAGACGGGTGTTGGCGAGGACGACACATACCGCGTTGTGGCCCTCCGGCTTGCGTGAGGCGACCAGGATGGCGTTCGCCGAGTTCTCCAGGGGAACTCCGTACGCCTCACAGAACGCGACGGTGTCGGCCAGCGCCGGATCGCACGCCATCACTTCGTAGTCCAGGCCCAGCCGGTCGAGGTCTGCGATCACTTCTGGGGCGGCAGTCATGACCCCAGGTTAGGAATTCGCTGCGGAGGAGCGCCGTGACATGTGAGAATCGGGGCCGTGAAGGGATACGACGAGCAGACCTACGGACGACGCTGGGTTTCCTACTACGACGAGCTCTACGCCGAAGTCGACGACTCGATGGTCGACCTGCTGGCCCGGCATGCCGGGACGCCGCCACGGGCCCTCGAACTGGCCATCGGGACCGGGCGCATCGCCCTCCCACTCGCAGAGAGAGGGGTGGCCGTGTCGGGGATCGACGTCTCCGAGGAGATGGTCGCCAAGCTGCGGGACAAACCCGGGGGAGAGGGTGTGCCGGTCACGATCGGAGACTTCGCCGATGTCGACGTGGAAGAGGCCTTCCCCCTGATCTTTCTGGCCTTCAACACCATCTTCGCCCTGCTGACCCAGGAACATCAGGTCGAGTGCTTCGAGAACGTGGCTGCGCATCTGGAGCCGGGCGGGCGCTTCATAATCGACTGTTTCGTACCCGACGTGAAGCGGTTCGATCACCACAACAGCCGGATCGGCGTCTCCAGCATCGACTCGGTCGACGAGCACACCTATGAGATGACGATCTACGACCCGGTCGAACAGCGGCTCTCGACTCACATCGTCAAGCGTTCGGCGGTCGGGGAATCGGTGGTCTTACCGGTGGAGATCCGCTTCGCCTGGCCCTCGGAGCTCGACCTCATGGCCCGGCTGGCGGGTCTCGAGCTCGAAGACCGGTTCGGCTGGTACGACCTGCGGCCGTTCAACGAGCGCTCGACACATCACATGTCGATCTACCGCAAACCCGAGTGACTGAGGCGCCTCCTCAAGCGTTCTGTTCTGCGGTTTCGCTCTCCTGGGCCTCTATCTGAGCGCGCACCTCGTCCATGTCGAGTGCCTTCACCTGACCGATGAGATCTTCGAGGAGGTTGCCGGGGAGGGCGCCGGGCTGGGCATAGAGGACGATCTGGTCGCGGAAGACCATCAGCGTCGGGATCGACCGAATGCCGAATGCCTGGGCCAGTTCCTGCTGATCCTCGGTGTCGACCTTGGCGAAAACGATGTCATCGTGCTGTTCGGACGCAGACTCGTAGGTGGGGGCGAACGAGCGGCACGGGCCACACCACTCGGCCCAGAAGTCGACGATCACGGTGTCGTTGTCCTGGATGGTCTGATCGAAGTTGTCTTTGGTCAGGGCGACGGTCGCCATTTGCTACAGCCTTTCACGCGGGTGATTCGGGGGACAATGAAGCCAACGTCGACTTCAGTGCCGTGTATTCCCCTGACCCGGCCTCTGGGCGTACCTGGCGCCTAGAGTGTGGACCCATCGAGACGTCATGAACCGACTGAGACGCCATCAGAGGGCAGAACCGGCGATCTGGAGGGTCTGCCTCCGGTGCGGAAACCGGTATGAGGCCGCCGATCACGGCTACAAGGTGAACTGGTGCTCCTCGACCTGCGAGCACGCCTCGTTGAAACAACAGCGGAACGAGATCGAGACCTCCTGGATCAGAGCCCGCTGGTTCCTGCGCTAGG
>CAZYCX010000069.1:0-5039 GCA_964645875.1 uncultured Acidimicrobiaceae bacterium | reverse complement strand
GAAGCGCCCATAATCCACGTTATGTCAAGTTATCGGATTGCAGGACGAGGACGACGGTCATTGCTGCACCCCGGTCCCCCGTGGTTCTCAGGCGAACTTGGGGGCGACCTTCTCGGCGAAGAGCTCCCAACTCCGCCGTGAGGACTCGACACCCGCCCATTCCCGGGACATGAAGATGATCCCACCGAAGCCGCCGGACAGATCCTGCATCTCGCCGATCCTCTCGACGGCGTGGTCCGGGCTGCCGATGAGGTGCTTGCCGACATACCCCTCGTACCAGTCGGCCGGTGTGCCGTCGGGCTCGGCTCGTCCGTTGACGCCCACCTGGAACTCGTAGAACTCCCGGATGGCGCCGTCCTCGAAATCGGCGATCGCCTCGTCGTGGTCCTCATCGAGGTGCAGCACACAACTGAGCAATATCTGGTCCCTGGAGGCTTCCCGGCCCGCCGCTTCCGCCCCACGCTCCAGATGCTCGTACACCTGTTCGACTTGCTCCGGCATGCCACCAAGCAACACCTTGCCCCCCAGGCGGCCCATCAACGCCACGTTGCGAGGATCACCCGACGCCACGGCGAAGGGCATGTGGGGCTCGGTGTAAGGACGCAGCTGCAACACCGCCTCGTGGAGCTCGAACCAGTCGGTGCGGGCACTGACCGGCTCCTCCCCCGCCAGGAGACGCAGCATCACCTCGAGGCTCTCCTGCATGCGTCTTCCTGCCTCCTCGGGGGTGAGCCCGAACACCGACAGATCCGAGGGAATACCACCACCGACGCCGAGACCGAAACTGACCCGGCCCCGAGTCAGATGGTCGAGGAGGATCATTCGATCCAGCACCACCAACGGATGATGCAGCCCCGCCTGGACCACACCGGTTCCGAACCGGATCTGTTCCGTCCGCTCGGCGGCCGCGGCGATCACCACCTCCGGCGAGCCAATGTTCTCCCAGCCGGTGCTGTGATGCTCACCCAGCCAGGCCTCCGAGTACCCGAGGTCGTCGAGAGCCACGATGAGATCTAGATCTCGCTCCAGAGCCGCGGTCGGATCCTCGGATGGATGATGGAAGGGTTGTAGGAAGAGTCCAAAGTCCATGCACTCATGTAAGTCGATATATTGATTACTGTCAATATATCGGCACGAGCGCCTCTCTCCATACAATTCCCGGATGGACGACTGGATCCTGGCCGAGGACGATCCCCGTAGGACCGATGTCCTGGCTCTTCTGAAGCGCCATCTCGACTTCGCCTGCACGGTCACCCCACCCGAGGACGTACATGCCCTCGACCTCGAAGGGTTTCTCGCCGAGACGGTCACGCTCTTCAGCCTCAGGGGAAGGGGGCTCTGCTGGGCATCGGTGCTATCAAGACCCTGGATGATGCTCACATGGAACTGAAGTCGATTCACACGGCTGCCGAGGCTCGCGGCCGCGGAGTCGGCCGGACCATCGTCGATCATCTCGTGTCTATGGCCAGATCGAAAGGCGCCACCCGGGTCAGCCTCGAGACCGGGTCGATGCCAGAGTTCGCCCCATCCCGAGCTCTCTATGCCCGCGCCGGGTTCGTCGAGCGCGAGCCCGTCGCTGACTACTCGGTGAGCCGCAACAGCACGTTCATGACCCTGGATCTGCATTGAATGTCGCATCCGGTGCGCGTACAGTGTCCCCGATGATCAAAAACGCGGCCCGCGCTCTGCTTCTCCTCATGTAGGGCAGACGCGCACATATCCGTGTTTGCCCGCCCCCGAAGTCCGGGGGCTTTTTCTTTTGCCCCGGTCATGTATCACACCCCGGAAACCAAGGAGTCCCATGCCACCCCCGATCGCAAGACCCAAGAAAATGCCATTCGAGAAGTACCGTCCTTTCGTGCCGATCGTGCTCGAAGATCGCACCTGGCCCAATGTCGCCATCGAGAAGGCACCGCGCTGGTGCTCGGTCGACCTCCGAGACGGCAATCAGGCGCTGATCGATCCCATGGACCCTCCACGCAAGCTGCGGATGTTCCAGGAGCTGGTGTCGATGGGCTTCAAGGAGATCGAGGTCGGTTTTCCCGCCGCCAGCCAACCCGATTTCGACTTCGTCCGCCAGCTCATCGAAGACGACCACATTCCCGACGATGTCACCATCCAGGTGCTGGTGCAGTGTCGTCAGGAGCTCATCGAGCGCACCTACGACTCCATCCTGGGCGCCCCCCAGGCGATCGTCCACTTCTACAACTCCACCAACCCTCTGCAGCGCGATGTGGTGTTCGGCATGGACCAAGAGGGCATCAAGAACATCCCGGTCGATGCGGCCAAGCTCTGCCGCAAGCTCGAGGAGTCGATGGGTGACACTGCGATCCGCTACGAGTACTCCCCGGAGAGCTTCACGCTGACCGAGCCCGACTTCGCCCTCGAGGTGTGTGAGGCGGTGATGGACGAGCTGGACCCCTCCCCCGCCGACCCCGTCATCCTCAACCTGCCGGCCACCGTCGAGTGCTACTCCCCCAACGTCTACGGCGACGTCATCGAGTGGTTCCATCGTTCGATCGGCCGCCGTGAATCGATCGTGCTCAGTCTCCACCCCCACAACGACCGCGGATGCGCCGTGGCCGCCGCCGAATTCGGGGTCATGGCAGGAGCCGATCGGGTCGAGGGCACGTTGTTCGGCAACGGCGAGAGGACAGGCAACGTCGACATCGTGACGCTGGCCATGAACCTCTTCGCCAACGGAGTGGACCCCGAGCTCGACATCACAGACATCGACTCCCTGCGTCGCACCGCCGAGTACTGCAATCGCCTGCCGGTCCACCCTCGACACCCCTATGTCGGCGACCTGGTCTACACCGCCTTCTCGGGATCGCATCAGGATGCGATCAAGAAGGGGTTCGAGGCACTGCCATCCGGCTACGACACCTGGGGTGTCCCCTATCTTCCCATCGACCCCAAGCATGTCGGCCGCAGCTACGAGGCCGTCATCCGCGTCAACTCGCAGTCGGGCAAGGGAGGCGTGGCCTACGTGATGAAGGAGGAGCATGGCTTCGACTTGCCCCGTAGGCTCCAGATCGAGTTCTCCAAGACGATTCAACACATCACCGAGGACAGTGGCACCGAGATCACCCCGACGTCGATGTGGGAGTCTTTTCAAGGGGTCTACTTTCCGGAAAGGGCGCGCTTTCGGCTCTACAGCCAGGAGCTGCACACCACCTCGACCGAAGGGTCGGGGCACACCACCATCACCGCACATCTCGTGGTCGAAGGTGAGGACGTAACGGTCGTCGGTGAAGGTGAAGGGCCGGTCGAGGCCTTCGTGACCGCTCTCCGTGACCGTTTCGGGGTCGTCTTCGACGTGGTCGACTACAGCGAGCATGCCATAGGGAGTGGAGCCGATGCCAAGGCGGTTGCCTACGTGGAGAGCTCCGGGGACCAGGGCTCGCTCAAATGGGGTATCGGCGTGGATTCCAACATCACCACGGCTTCCCTCCTCGCGGTACTGGCGGCATTCGAGCGACAGCAGCACTGACACTCCGGGTTTGACTTCGAGTGCGGTTGAAGTTCTACGGTGCTCGAACCTGGTCAGACCCGGATTCGGTTAACCGTGTCCGCATTCATACCCTCGAGGCTTCATGGCGACCGAACAGATGACAACCCGGGACGTGGCGCTCCTCGGCAGCGGGCGCCAGCTGATCGCCCGAACCCTTCGCAGAGCCCCCAAGGAGTTCGTCTTCGGTGGCATCGGCACCACGCTGTTCGCCGGGATGACCATCCTGTCGTCCTTCGTTCTCGGGTGGATCACCGACGACGTTCTCCTTCCGGCGATCGACACCGGTGACGTCACCACTGCCGCTCTGGTCGGATCTGCTGCCGCCATCATCGCCGTGGCCACTCTTCGTGGTGTCGGAATCACTATGCGGCGTGTCGGCGCCTATTACGCCCAACACCGCATCCAATATCGCGACCGTGTCGAGGTGACCGACCGCTATCTCGAACTGCCCGTCGAGTGGCATCGCCGCCATCCCACCGGCCAGTTGCTCGCCAACGCCAACGAGGACGTGGAAGCGGCTTCGTTCATCGCCGCTCCCCTGCCGATGGCCTTCGGGGTGGTCCTCATGCTCCTCGGCACCGGGATCATCCTCATCGTCACCGACCCGTTCCTGGCGTTAATCGGCTTCCTGGTGGGCCCCGCCCTCTTCTTCGTCAACGTCACCTTTCAACGCAAGATGAGGGCTGTGGCCGCCGAAGCGCAGAGTCTTCGGGCTGAAGTGGCTGACATCGCCCACGAGTCGTTCGACGCCGCCCTGGTCGTCAAGACCCTCGGCAGGGAGAACGACGAGGTCGGGCGTTTCGGGGAGCGCTCCGACGAGCTGAGAGACCGCATGGTCGACGTGGGTCGGCTGCGCGCCGCCTTCGACCCGATCATCGAGGCACTCCCGAACATCGGCATCCTCGCCGTCCTCCTCGTCGGTGCCTGGCGGGTCGACCAGGGTCTGCTCACCCCTGGCACCCTCATAACCTTCGCCTATCTGTTCCGGCTGGTCGCCCTCCCCATGCGGGTCTTCGGATGGCTGCTCGGGGAGCTTCCCCGGGCCGTGGTCGGGCTCCATCGGGTGCAGGCGGTCCTCGACGAGCGGGAGCAGGTGGTCTACGGCGATCGACACCCCGACTCGGACGGAGGCGCCGGCGCCGATGTGGAAGCCATCGCCTACACCTATCCGGAGTCCTCTTTTCGGGACCTGGGCGCGTACTCCGCCACCCCGATCGGCGAAGAGGCCCATGACAACCGGGGGATCGAGTCGGTGACTCTCCAGGTGGAGCCGGGCAAGACTGTCGCCCTGGTCGGGCCCACGGGCTCGGGCAAGTCCACCATCGCCCACCTGCTGGTGCGTCTCTTCGATCCCGACACCGGCCAGATCAGCCTCGATGGGCACACGCTGGTCGACCTGGAGCGGGACAGTCTGGCCAGATCCGTCTCGATCGTCTTTCAGGAGACGTTCCTGTTCAACGACACGATCTACAACAACATCACGCTCGACGAGAAGTTCGACGACGAGCAGGTGCTCGCCGCCGCA
>CAZYCX010000068.1:0-11757 GCA_964645875.1 uncultured Acidimicrobiaceae bacterium | reverse complement strand
CACTCAACTGGATGATCGCCCCCAATGTCCTCGAGATCCACGACGACCGTTGGGAGATCTCCAATGCGAAGGGGGAGAGGCTGACGATCTGGATCGAGGAGATCATCGAGGACGTGATCCACGAGCTGGGTGACGACCCGGGGCTGTTCAAGGACGGGGTCGAGGCGCATCTGCAGGAGATGCTGGCGGCCTCACCCGACTTCCTCGAGGAGGGCCTGACCCTGATCCGACGCGAGTACCCCACGGACATCGGGCCCGTCGATCTGGTTTGCGTCGACCGCAACGAGGCCACCGTGGCGGTGGAGGTGAAGCGCCGGGGCGAGATCGATGGGGTCGAACAGCTCTCTCGATACATCGAGCGTCTCAACCACGACACCCGCTTGGCCCCGGTGCGTGGGATATTCGCGGCCCAGTCGATCACTCCTCAGGCCCGGGTGTTGGCGGAGGCGAGGGGGATCGAGGCGATCGAGGTCGACTACGACGGTCTTCGTGAGGCCGAGGACGGGGCCTTGCGCTTGTTCGACCTCCACTGATGTTCGACATCGTCTTCTACACCCCGGAGATCCCGCCGAACACGGGCAACGCGATGCGTCTCGCCGCGGTGACCGGATGCCGGCTGCACCTGATCGAGCCGTTGGGCTTCGAGATGGACGACGCCCGCCTGCGTCGGGCGGGTATGGACTATCGCGACCTGGCGACCGTGGCCGTCCACGACAGCCTCGAGGCTTTCCGGGCGTCGGTCGCCCCCGAGCGGGTGCTGGCGTTCACCGTCGACGGCGAAGCTCTCTATACCGACGAGGAGTATCGGGAGGGAGACGCATTCCTCTTCGGGCCCGAGTCGGTGGGCCTGCCCGGGGAGGTGCACAGCGCCGCGTGGATCACCCGCCGTCTCCGGTTGCCCATGGTCGCGGGAGTGAGATCGATCAACCTCTCCAATTCCGCGGCCATCGTCGTCTACGAGGCCTGGCGCCAGCTCGGCTTCCCCGGCTCCCGCTGATGGTCCATCCCCGAGCCCAGGGTTCCAGGCACCGCGCAAGCGTTGCTCCAGCGCCCTCGGATCGAAGGACGACTGGGGTCACCCGGAGGCCCGCTCCGCCAGGAGCCGGAAGGCGATGGCCTCGCTGAGGACGACCCGCTCCAGGTCCCCGAGGTCCTGGCTCTCGTTGGGAGCGTGGAAGGCACTGGTGGGGTCGGCCGCACCGACCACCAGGATCGGAGCCTCCGGGAACAGTTCGGCGAAGGTGGCGATGAAGGGGATCGAGCCGCCCGCCCCCATCTCTACTGCCTCGGCCCCGAAGCCCTCACGGAACGCCTGGCGCCAGATCTCGACGGCGTAGTTGTCCGAGCCGAGGACGGTGGCGTCTCCCCACTCTTCGTGGAGGAAGCTGAGCTGCGCGCCCCAGGGCACGTTGGCTTCCAGATGAGCCTTCAGCGCCTCCAAGGCGGCCCTGGTGTCCTGGCCGGGCGGGATCCGCATACTCACCTTGGCCCGGGCGACGGGTACGAGCTGGTTGATGGCCTCGGCCACCGGTGGGGCATCGATCGCCAGGACGGACACCGCCGGGCGCGTCCAGAGACGGGACGGAATGGAGCCCTCCCCGATCAGCTCGAGACCGTCGACTGCGCCGGTCTGGGACCTGATCAGCTCTTCGGGGAAGTCGAGGGACCCGTCGATCTCCTCGGAGAGGATGCCTGCCACCGCGACTTTGCCCTCGGCGTCGTGGAGGGTGGCCAGGAGACGGGACAGGGTCATCAATGCGTCGGGCACGACGCCTCCGTACTGGCCGGAGTGAACCGCCGATTCGAGGGTCCGCAGCTCGAGCTTCACCGCCACGATCCCCCGGAGCGACGAGATGAACGCCGGTGTGCCCACCGCCCAGTTGCCCCCGTCGCCGATGACGATGACATCGGGATCGAGGAGGTCGGAGTGCTTCTCGAGGATCTCGGGCAGCCCGATGGAGCCCGCTTCCTCTTCGCCCTCGAGAAAGAGCTGGACACCTACGGGGAGGTCGTCGCCGTGGGCCGCGATGGCTCCGAGATGCATCACCACTCCGGCCTTGTCGTCACTCGCTCCCCGCCCGTAGAGGCGCCCAGCGCGCTCTACGGGCTCGAACGGGCCCGTCTCCCACTCCTCGATCGGGCCCGGCGGCTGTACGTCGTAGTGGGCGTAGAGCAGCAGCTTGGGAGCCCCTTCGGGGCCGGGCTTCTCGGCGAACACAGCCGGGTGGCCATTGGACGACTCGAGCAGCCGGGCGTTGTCGAACCCGGCCTCGTCGAGCATCCCGACGATCGTCTCTCCGGCCTGTCGGACCGCCTGGGGGTCGTAGCCGTCGGCGGACACCGACTCCATCCGGATCAGGGTGGCGAGCAGTTCCTTCAGGCGGGGCATGTCGGCGGCGACGGCCGATCTCAAGTCTTCGTGCATGCCCAGCAGCGTACCGATGCCAAGATGAGACCGTGCTCAGGTTTCGTCTCTTCGATATGCCCGTCACCGTCCGGGGCTCATTCCTGCTCATCGCAGCTCTGATCGGGCTGGTGGGTGTGGGGGACGCCGCCCAGACGGTGGCTTGGATCGTGGTCGTCTTCTTCTCGATCCTGATCCACGAGTTGGGCCATGCCGTCACCGCTCGGGGCTTCGGCTCCGAGGTGGCGATCGAGCTGAACGGGCTCGGGGGGCTGACGAGATGGTCGGTGCCGCATGGAGAGACCACACCCGGGCGACGTGCCCTCATCGCGGCGGCAGGATCGGCCACCGGTCTGGCGTTCGGCGGGCTGGTCTGGCTGGTGGCATCACAGTTCGGGCCCTATCCACGGCTGGCCGCTTTCTTCCTCGAGAGCCTCATCTACGTCAACGTCTTCTGGGGTCTCCTCAACTGGCTTCCCATCCGACCCCTCGACGGAGGGCACCTCCTCGAGTCACTCCTCGAAAAGGTCGTTCCGGGACGGGCAGAGATGATCGCCCGGGTCGTCTTCACGTCCACCGCCGCCATCGCCCTGGCCGTATCGCTGTCGATGCAGCTGTACTTCATCGCCGCGCTCGCCGGATGGCTGCTCCTCTCCGAGTTCACGATCGGCCGGGAGACCCCACAGCCCTCGCCCGGCCTGCCAGTCTTCTCCTACGACGATTCCGGCGAGGCGGAGGACGATCTGGAGGAGGTCGTGGAGGCCGTGGAGCCGACGGAACCCGATGACGCCGGCGAGCCACCCCTCCACCACAGGAGCTAGGTTCTGGCGCGATGGACTTCTCCTACAGCGACCGTGTCGAGGACTACCGGGCACGGCTCCTCGACTTCATGGCGTCCCACGTGTATCCGGCGGAGCCGGTCTACCGGGACCAGATGGTGGAATCGGAAGACCCTCATCATCACCCGGCCATCCTGGAAGACCTAAAGAAAGAGGCCCGCAGCCGGGGGCTCTGGAACCTGTTCCTCCCCGACCCCGACGACGGCGGCGGGCTCTCGGTCCTCGAGTACGCCCCCCTGGCGGAGATAACGGGGCGCAGTGTCGAGATCGCTCCCGAGGCACTCAACTGCTCCGCCCCCGACACCGGGAACATGGAGATCCTCCACATGTTCGGGACCCCAGAGCAAAAGGAGGTCTGGCTCCATCCGCTGCTGGAGGGAGAGATCCGATCGTGCTTCTCGATGACCGAGCCTGACGTGGCCAGTTCCGACGCCACCAACATCAGGACGAGGATCGAAAGCGATGGAGACGAGTATGTGATCAACGGGCGCAAGTGGTTCAGTTCCGGCGCGGCGTCGCAACGCTGCCGGTTCTCCATCGTGATGGGGGTCACCAACCCGGGCGCCGACAGGCACCGGATGCAGTCGATGGTGATCGTTCCCATGGATGCACCTGGGCTGGTGGTCGAGCGTGCCCCGACGGTGTTCGGATATCAGGACCGGGGGGGTCATCCCCAGATCCTCTTCGACGATGTCAGAGTTCCGGTCTCGAACCTCCTCGGTGAGGAGGGAGGCGGATTCGCCATCGCGCAGGCGCGTCTGGGGCCGGGGCGCATCCACCATTGCATGCGAGCGATCGGGGCGGCCGAGAGGTGTCTCGACCTGATGATCCAACGAGCCCAGGCGAGGACGGCGTTCGGCAAGCCCCTGGCGGATCAGGGAGTCGTCCGGGAATGGATCGCCGACGCCCGCATCCAGATCGAACAGGTCAGGCTCCTCGTCCTCAAGACGGCGTGGCTCATCGACAATGTCGGCACCAGAGGTGCCCGCATCGAGATCGCCGCCATCAAGGTGGCGGCCCCCAACCTGCTCACCACCATCGCCGACAAGGCGATCCAATTGTTCGGAGCGGCCGGGTTCACCGAGGACTGGCCCATAGCCTCGCTGTACTCGATGGGCCGCTGGCTACGGATCGCCGACGGGCCGGACGAAGTCCATCGCCGCTCGGTGGCCCGAGCCGAGCTGGGCAGGCTGGGGCCCGGAGCCGTTCCCGAGCCATTCGAGAAGTAGTGCCCCACTAGCTCGAACCGCGCGCCCGGTCTGCACCGAATAGTCCGGAAAGAGCGTTCCGGCACGAGTGTCGTGGAGCCGACTGGCGGGGAACGAACCCCGTTGACTCTGCGTTTACCAGTGCCCGAAGATGATGGGCGTCCAGTGATTGATTTGACTGTTACCCCGTGGAGGGAAGCGGCGGCTTGTCTCGATGTCGAAGGCGATGTCAGCTTCTTTCCCGACAAGGATGACCTTGGTGCGATTTTCCGGGCCAAGGCGGTATGCGCCACCTGCCCGGTGGCCGACATCTGCCTGACCTGGGCGATCGAAACCAACCAGTCCGAGGGAATCTGGGGAGGGCACACCGCGAAAGAGCGTCGCAGGTTGCGGCGTCGGTGGTCGGAGGAGACCAAGAGAGCCAGCTAGCGGCGGCCATTCCTCATCTTCTCGGCTCTCTCCTCACGATCGGGCCCGGTCTCCGCCGCGATGTGGACCAGCGAGTCGCCTGCGTTGACCAGGGGCCGCATCGACTGGGCGATCACCCATCCTGTCTCGGAGGCCCTCACCTGCGTCGGCCGCATCCCGAATGCGTCCGCTATCGACGCAACCGACTGACCCTTGGCGACATGTTCGCCCAGCGAGGCCTCCATCTCCACGATCCCGCCCCGCCGGGCCCGCACCCATCGCGTTCTCCGGATCAGTCGGGTGGGCTGGGCACGAGGAAGACGGGGGTCGATCATCCCGAGATGCCGGAGCGCCCTCATCACGCCGGCCACACCCGTCTCGATGGCGTTGACGTCGAACCGGTGTGCCTGGCCGGCCTCGTATACCAGAACCGTGTTCTCTCGCTCCGCGGCCGCCTGGCGCAGCGAGCCGTCTCGCAGCCGGGCATGGATCGAGAAAGGCGCTCCGAAAGCTCGGGCCAGCTCGAGCGTGACCGAGTCATCGAGATTCGCCCGGATCTGGGGGTGGTTGATCCGATGGTTCGTGGCGGTGTGGAGGTCGATCCCGACCGAACAGTGGGCGACGACGTGCTCCATGAACAGATGGGCGAGACGGGCTGCCGTCGACCCGCGCGTGGAGCCGGGGAACGAGCGATTCAGGTCCCGGCGATCGGGCAGATAACGCGATTGGGTGATGAACCCCAACGGGTTGACGATGGGGACCGCGATGATCGCCCCGCGCAGGGTCTTGGCGTCGATCTCCTTGAGCACTCTGCGGATGATCTGGATTCCGTTCAGCTCGTCGCCGTGTATCGCCGCCGACAACCATATGTTGGGGCCGGCGGAGCGCCCGTTGATCACCTTCACCGGCAATGACTCGGTGGCCCCGGTGACGACCTTTGCGAACGGAAGCTCGATCTGGACCTTTCGCCCCGGCCTCACGGTGACGTCGCCCACCGTGATGGGCTCGTTTATGCGATGATTCTCAGGCGCCAACGTTGTCTTCGATGTACTCGACGATCAGATCGGCGATGTCGACGCCGCTGGTGTTCTCGATTCCCTCCAAACCGGGGGAGGAGTTCACCTCGAGGACCATCGGGCCCTCCTCCGACTGGAGGAGATCGACGCCGGCCACGTTGAGGCCCATGCTCTTCGCGGCCCGCACCGCGGTCGACCGCTCCGACGGGGTCAGCTTTATCGCTTCGGCGCTGCCCCCGCGATGGAGGTTGGAGCGGAAGTCTCCGGGTGATCCGCGGCGTCGCATCGCCGCAGCTACTTTGCCCCCGACCACGAAAGCCCTTATGTCCGAGCCTCCCGCCTCCTTGATGAACTGCTGGACCAGGATGTTGGCGTCGAGTTGGCGGAACGCCCCGATCACCGACTCGGCCGCCTTCTTGGTCTCGGCCAGCACGACTCCGAGACCCTGGGTCCCTTCGAGGAGCTTGACCACGACAGGGGTGCCGCCGACGATTTCGAGGACACCGTTCACATCCTGGATGGAGTGGGCGAAGCTGGTCGTGGGCAGGCCGACCCCGGAGCGTGAGAGGATCTGCATGGAGCGGAGCTTGTCCCGGGAGCGGCTTATCCCATCCGAGCTGTTGAGGGTGAACACGTCGGCCATCTCGAACTGGCGCACCACGGCGGTCCCGTAGAAGGTGTATGACGCCCCGATGCGGGGGATCACCGCATGGGGCCGGACCTCCTCCCCCCTGTAGATGACCTTGGGCCGGCGCGCGGTGATGTCCATGTAGCAGCGCAGGTAGTCGACGACGGCCACGTCGTGTCCGCGGCCGAGCGCGGCCTCCTTGAGCCGCGCCGTCGAGTAGAGGGAGGATCCCCGCGACAGGATGGCGATCTTCACGTGGTGGCCCATCTGCTGGGGCGCTCACCCAGATAGCTGCGGCCGGGGTCGACCAGGAAGTGCTTTCTCACTGTGCGGCGGCCGAGCAGCATCCGGAAGGTCATCTCGTCTCTCGTCGTCAGGTTCACCAAGGCATCGATCTCCTTGCCGGCAACAATAAGCCGAGTGCGGATCACGGGACGAAGTTCGGACCGCCCCCCCGGGTTCTTCACCTTCCGCTCGAAGGCGACCTCGGCCACACAGGACACGCTGGGCTTGCGTTTCCGCTGTCGGACGTGGACGTCGAATCTGACCATGCCGACCCCGTCGTGCTCGAACCGTTCGATGTTGAAGGCGTGCAGCGACGAGTTGTCGGCCCCGGTGTCGACTTTCGCCTTGATCTCGGTCACGCCGAGGTCGGGGATCGCCACCCATTCCCGCCACCCGATGGTTTTCAGTCCTGACTCCGTCACGCCCGGCAGGATAGGCCCACTGCCCGGGATCCGTCGCCGGGCATCATCGCGACAAGCCTGGCTTCGCCATCAGCAAACTTGATATTTGACATGTCAGATTAGATCAGGCATAATGCAGTAGTAATCACAAGTCGAGTATTGACAACAGGAGGAATCCACAAATGCTCATGCGATTCGATCCATTCTCTGATTTCGATCGTCTCACCCGTCAGGTGTGGGGTAACACCCGGACCAACTACATGCCTGCGGACGCCTATCGCAAGGACGATCGTTTCTATCTCCACATCGATCTCCCGGGCATCGACCCCGAGTCGATCGACGTGACGGTGGAGAAGAACACGCTTTCGGTCTCTGCGGAGCGTAAGTGGGAGCGCGACGGTGAAGAGCAAATCCTGCTCAACGAGCGCCCGGTTGGATCGTACTCACGTCAGTTCTTCCTCGGTGAGAGTCTCGACACGGACGCCATCGAGGCTGGCTACGACCACGGTGTGCTCACCCTCGCGATCCCGGTCGCTGAGACCGCCAAGCCTCGCAAGATCTCGGTGAGCCCCACACACGAGGCACTCACCGCCTGATCACGATCTCCCCGGTCACGAGCCCCGATCGCCGGCTGATCTCGGCGATCGGGGCTCTTTTTGTGGATGACGTCGGTTATTTGGGTACGCTCGGTCCGTATGAGTGGCACAAGCATGTCCTACAAGATGGCCCTGGCGAAACTCGCCAGCGACGAGCGCTACTCCGAGGTTTTCAGTCACGGCAGCCTGAGTGCAGGGATCTACGCGCCACACGAGAGCGACGATCCCGAGCAGCACCAGGCTCACAAGATCTACGTGGTCCTGAACGGCTCCGGATTCTTCAGCGTCGACGGTGACAGGCAGCCCTTCGGGCCGGGAGACCTCCTCTTCGCAGAGGCAGGAACCACCCACAACTTCGAGGACTTCACCCCCGACTTCGCGGTGTGGTCGATCTCGTCCTCCGGAGACGCCGCCCAGGGTTGATCGGCCCCTAGAGTCGCCGCGGTGGGAAAGCACAAGCGCAAACTGTCGCCGTGGCTGCTCGGGCTGATGATCGCAATCGTCGTCTTCGCGTTGGCTCTGACCGCCATGAACGTCCTCGGATTCGGTGACGATCCAGTCGTAGGAAGTCTGGGCAGCTGGGGAGGTTGAGCCCGGGTGGTCACCGGCATGCCTCCAGCCGAGGCGGAGGTCACACCAGAGCTCGTCCGTCGGTTGCTAGACGACCAGTGCCCCGATCTCGCCGCTCTGGACCTGGAACCGCTTCCCCACGGTTGGGACAACGTCTCACTCCGCCTCGGAGACAGGCTCGTCGCTCGATTCCCCCGACGGGCACTGGCAGCCGACCTGATCGAGAACGAGGCGCGGTGGCTTCCCGACCTGTCGAATCGACTCCCTCTCCCTGTGCCCGTCCCCGTCTTCGTGGGGCGCCCCGGGGATGGTTACCCCTGGCGCTGGTCCATCGTCCCCTGGCTGGAAGGTCGGATGATCGGCTCTGTCGACGGTCTCGATCTGGAAGGCTGCGCCGATGACCTCGGTGGATTCCTGAGCGCACTCCATGTAGCAGCCCCCGACCAGGCTCCTGAGAACCGGTTTCGAGGGGTTCCTCTCGAGCAGCGTGACGGGCCGACCCGGGAGCGGATCGCACAGCTCGAGGGGAGGATCGACAGAGCGCGAGCCCGTTCGATCTGGCACGACGCGCTGCGGGCGCCATCGTTCGACGGTCCGCCTGTGTGGCTCCATGGCGATCTCCATCCGGCCAACCTGTTGGCGATGGGTGGGCGGATCAGCGGCGTGATCGACTTCGGTGACATCACCTCCGGTGATCCCGCCACCGACCTGGCCGTGGCCTGGATGATGTTTCCCCCCGCGGCCCGGGCACGGTTCTTCGACGCCTACGGCGGTGTCGATGAAGACACGGCGAGCCGGGCCCTCGGCTGGGCGCTGTCGCTGGGCACGGCGTTTGCAGCCCACTCAGCTGACAACCCCGTGATGGCGGCGGTGGGGATGGTGACGTTGGGCCGGGTTCTCGAAGAAGGCTGAGTCAATCTGGGGGCGGCGGGATCACGTTCCCGTTGCAGTCGATGCCGTCCGCGGGGCGGTAGTTGGCGACGATGGTGTCCACGACGACCCGGCCATCGGGGTAGGTACGTTGACGGTCGATCTGGCTGTGCCGGCATTGGCCACGAAAGCTGATTCTCTGATCCAACTCCACGACGTCGACGTGCTGGGTCGAGTAGAGGGTCACCGTGATCGATGTGGGGTCATAAGTCGGCCAGATGAGGACCGGGTAGTCGGTGCTGTTGGTGATCACCAGATCCGGCCCCGGTATCGACAGGGTGGCTTCCCGCCCGAACGGGTAGCGCGAGAAGTACACCGAGTGGCTCTGGTATTGGTCGAGCTCCAGCCCGGCGAAGTAGGCGGCGTTGAACATCGTGGTCACGAATTGGGACACTCCGCCACCCACCTCGTCGGTCATGTGCCCTCCCCGGATCGCCCCGGCCGGTAGATAGCCCTTCTCACTGGTGCGCGGGCCGATGTAGTCGTTGAACGAGAGGGTCTCCCCGGGGAGCATGTAGTAGCCGGTCACCGCGTCGGCCATGGTCTGGATGTTGGTGACCCGGTTCTCACAGCAGGCGTGTGTGGTCGTGAACTCGGCGACAGCTTCCGTCACCAGCGAGCCATCCGCCCAGGCGCCGATGGTGGGGTCGTCATCGGGGCGGGGCTCGAGTCTGAGGGTCGTGACACCTGGGTCGAGCAGCAGTTTGGCAGCCCCGCGTACCGACTCCGCTGAGCAGCAGATCGGGGGAGGCGCACCCTCACGGACCACGGCGACATCCCCATCGACCACTTCCAACACTGGCTTCTCGAGCTCGCCAACCGGGTCTGTGAAGAGGTCCTCGAGGTCGCGCTGGAGGCCTTCGGAGTCGATCGAGATCGTCATCTCACCATCCTCCACCGTGCTCACAACATGGCGACGGATCTGTGTCGGCGCCAATCGGCCGATCGAGGTGCCCACTCTCACCACCACCTCCTCCGCGGTGAGCTCATGGGCACGCTCTGCGACGGCATCGGCTTCTCCATCCGACACGGTCGGAGCTATGTCCGCCAAGGAGGCGTTGATCGTCGTCGGGCCGGCGTCGACGTCGGCTATGGAGAGCGCTTCGATCATCCAGTCGATGTCCACCCCCGTGCCGGGCACTCCGGCCAGCGCCTCGACTGCTCCGTCGGAGTAGGTGAGGTCGGGTTCCACCGGGGACTCGACGACGAAGTCCTCACCGGCCAGTCGCTCCCGGGCCACGCTCTCGTCCAGAACGAACTGGTCCTCGACGGTCACGGGACGGAGTGGAGTGGTGATCCAGGCGACGAACTCGTCCCATGCGTTGTCCTCGTGGCGGGCGGAGACCACCGAGTTGACCGTGTCGACGTACAGGTAGTCGTAGCCGAGTTCCCGTGCGGAAAGCGTCACCAGGCGTTCGCCGAGGTCGATGGTCACCGGTGTGTCGAGGAATGCGGCCTCTCTCCATCCGACGTGGGCAGCGGCGACTTCGGGTGAGACTCCGGAGACGTCCACGCCGGCAAACCGGACGTTCGGAGCGATGACGTCGCCTTCACTCGAGACGTGGGACGTCCAGGCGACAGCAGAGATCACTAGAGGGATGGCCAGCGAGGGTAGGACCCAGAGCCAGCCGAAGTAGTGCTCACGATGCCTGGCCATTGTCGAGGAGATGGTAAGGACGTGTGCGGTGAATAAGGACGCATGGGGAAGAATGTCGTCCCGGCGTCCGTTGGCACGGGCATGAGTGAGGCCGAGCGACAGCACCTCGACTGGCTCGCTCGCTCGCTGGCGCGAGCCGACTACCGACCACTGCGATCGTCCGACATCGAGTCGATCAAGCGAGTGGCAGAGATGGTCGCCATCGTCCCCGGCGCCTATCTCTTTCGGGAGGGGGAGCCGGCGGAGGCGACCTACATAATCGAGCGAGGTTCCGTCGAGATCATCCGTGGCGCCGGATCGGGACGCCGCATCGTTGCTCACGCCGGGCCCGGGTCGGTCCTCGGGGACTTCGCCATGTTCGGTGGCCGCCCTCACATCGCCGATGCCAGGGGGGTGGAGCCACTCAGGGCCCATCGATTCACCCGCGCTCGTCTCCTCCCGGAGCTGGCGGTCAATCCGGGGATCATGCTCCGGTGGCTGGTGGCCACGATGCGCCGGATCGAACGGACCCAGCAGCGCGTCGTCTCGTTGGCACACAAGCCCGTGCTGTCACGTTTGGCCGATCTCCTCGTTGAGGAGACTGAACGTCAACCGAATGTCAACCTATCTCAGTCGACCATCGGCGTCCTCCTCGGAGCCAGCCGACAGTCGGTGAACGAGTCCCTGAGCCGTCTTCGTGAGATGGGCGTCGTGGAGACCGGTTACCGGAACATCGAGATCCTCGACCCTGACCGTCTCGAGGAGGTATCGGGTATGAGGTATCAGGTGTGAGGTATCAGGTTTCTGGACTCACCTGATAGCCCAGGGCACGGCGC